>NZ_NWMQ01000040.1:0-26544 GCF_002901215.1 Paracoccus sp. SY
GTGCGCGCCTTCTACTCGCCAAAGGAACGTCGAAAGCTTCGGCTCTGACCGCATGGCCGATCAGGGCTCCGATGCTCGAGGTCTCCGCCCTGCCCGGCCATGCTTGCCCACCTTCGGTGAGACATTCCTACTTTGCGCAGCCAAGGACATTTCAACTTGGTTGCAACAAGGAGCAGCCGACGGGCCCGCTCAACCTACACTTCCAGCAGAGTCAGATCAGCCTGACCGGACTGAGTGAGCGCGAATGCTTAAAAGAAGCACGGTGATCAGTCTTACAGAGTTATGCCGATGGAGCGCGACTTCCTGGCACGAAAGACAACACCCTTAAAATAGAATTAGTTTATACTTGAATCAATAATCAACTTCTTCTATGTTATACGCGCTTCGCGTTATGTTCGCGCAACCGTAGCAGTGTGGGCGCCCCACTAATCGAGACGCCCACAACCTACTATTACAGTTCGACTTCCCAAGACTTGTAGGACACTCTTGCGGCTGCCGGAGTGGCATCTGAAATTTTCCGGATATTGGCCCAGGTCTGCTTGTAGTTTGGCAGCATGAGTTCGTTTGTCCCGGCATTGATCACATTGCCCTGCGTGCCGTTTGGAGCGCCGAAGATCATGAAGGTCTCGTTCCGCCGCGCGGTCGGCTCGGGATAGACAAGCGCCTGAGTGGCGCCGACATTATTGTAGACCTCGACCATGTCGCCAGGCTTCAGCCCGAGATCGCCCATATCGTCGGGATGGATCTGAATGAACGGCACCGGGAAGCGGTCCATGACGAATTCATTCTTTTGATCCAAGAACCAATTCTGCCAATTCAGGTTGGCCCGGCCGTTGTTGATCAAGAACCGGAAGCCGGCTTTCTGTTGTTCCTTGCCAGGCGCTTGAAGTCCGCGCCATGCACCCATGCAGAAAAGTGCTTTGCCATCCTCGCGGCCGTGACGGGTGAACACTCCGTCTTCGTAAAGGCGCAGGGTGCCGACAAGCTGGCCATTCTCGAAACCTTTGACCGGTTCCTGCACGCCGTTGTTGCCTGCGTCACGCAGCCGCTCATAGGTCACCTCGGGATGAGCCGAGTGGTAGCCATCCATGAAGGCGTCTTCTTCGGTTTTCCAGTCGAAACCCATGAACTGGTCCGCATAGTCCGCCCGTCCATCCTCCCGCAGCACCCGCTCCAGATGGTTGGCAAGGCGAGCTGCGATAATGCAGTCGGGCTGCGACGATCCGGGCGCATCCATGTATTTCTCCACGAGGCGCAAGCGGCGCTCGCCGTTCATCGACGTCAGGTTCATTTCGCCCGACTCGACCGCAGGTAGGATCACATGCGCTGCCTGACCAATCTGGCTGTGAATGATATCGACGCAGACGCTGAAAATACCGCCAGCGTTGATCGCTCCCACAATGGCATCGACCAGTTCTTCACGCGTCGCCCCGGCACGGGCATCCATGGCTTCTTTCACCATGTTTGAGCGGCGGTTGTAGACGCGCTTGAATTCAGCAGCGTTCAGCGTGGTCTTGTAGTGATCGTTGGCCCAGATGTGATGGACCTTGCCGCCGCCCGCGATGATCAGCTGATCGATATAGGGAGCGGGACGGCCGACATGGGCATCCGAGGGACGGAAGTAACCTTCCTGGTGCCCCCCGAGCCGGCAGACCCCGCCACCTTCGCGCCCCACGTTGCCAGTAGCGAGGCCGATGTTCAAAAGCGCGCCGATGACCCGATAGTTGTCGTTACCCCAGATGATACCCTTTTCATAGCCGGTCACGCATTTGCGGCGGCTGCCATCCTCGTGGGGCTTGGCAATCCATTCGGCGGCCTGGATCAGTTGCTCTTCGGTCAGACCGGTTGCGGCCGCGCCGTCCTGAAGGGACATCTTGCAGGCCGCTCGTGCCGCTTCGAAGGATCCCAGAGCCGCCGGGTGGGCAGCATCTTCGGCGACGGCAATATCGCCTTGAAAGGTCGAACCGGCAATGAAGTCGGTGTCCACCCATCCCTGATCGGCGATATGGGTGAAGAGAGTGTTGAACAGCGCCAGATCAGAACCGGAACTGATTGCCAGATGCATCACGTTTTCGGGGCCAGCAACCTGCTCGCACGCATCTACGGTGACGGTCCGGCGCGGATCGACGACGATCACCTTCGCACCGTTCTGCATGCCCTTGACCATATGGTTCAGGAACAGATTGGTCTGACATTCTACCGGATTGGTTCCAACCAGCAGGATCGTGTCGGTATTCTGGTAATCCTCATAGGTGTAGTTCAGTTCGTCGACCCCCATGTCGCGCGACGAGTGAACCTCGGAGTTATAGGCTGGGCGGTTATGGATGCGGCAGTGTTTGACCTTCATGCTGCCGAAATAAAGCTTCCCAGTGCCCCATGTGTTTTCGTAGCCGCCGGCGCTTCCGCCATGATCGAACATCGAGACATAAAGATCGTCTTCATTATCCTTGTCGATGACACGGGCAGTGACACGGGCGACGAGGTCCAGAGCATCATCCCAACTGGTCGGCTGCCAGGTTCCATAGCGCCAGACCAACGGTTCCGTCAGGCGCTGCTGCTGCGTGCCGGTCACATCCGAGCGGCGGTTCTCTGCCATCCTCGCACCCCGGACCGAGCCAAGGCCGGAGTTCACAACGCACTCGACATCGGGTTTGATGACCAGATGGACATCCCGCCCATCCTGCTTGACGACATTATACATCGACGGTGCATACCACGCTTCGGTATCCGCGCCCTGCTGGACGGTCAGATCAACGCCGAAGATGTTATCGTCCGGGCCCGTGCCTCCCTGTTTCTTCAGAGGCCAGGTATAGGCTTTGTAACCGCAGCCGACGATGCAATAGTGGCAGGTGACGTTGTGGATCTTGGCGTCTGCGGGAATGATCGGCAGACGATCGATGTTGCGCTTGTAAGCCATCTCTAGCCCCCCTCAAGCCAGCACGTTGGACAGACGGCCATAGATCAGCTCGTCAGCGCCCTCGGCATAGATGTCGCCCTTCTCATCCACGCGAAGCGCGAACTGAGGCAGGTTCTGCGTCGCATGGCCCCAGATCTGCTGGCCGCCCTTTTCGCAGTCGAACCTGCTGAAATGCCCCGGACAGTTCAGCGTCTTGTCGGCAGCATGGTAAGACATGTAATAGCCCTTGTGCGGGCAGAGCACTGAATAGGCGACGATATCGCCATCGGGTCCGGCGCCGCCCTCCACTGCGGCACCCAACTTGATCAGGACACCGGGGCTGTCTTCATCGGGATAGCCGATGTCCAGTGGTTCGTTCACCACCAGGTCCGCGATGTTGGCCAGCCTGGCCGAAGGATAGGACAGCATCGCAAGTCCCGGATCAGCCTGTGCGGGGGCTGCTGGCAGAACGGTGGCTGCTGCCGCTCCGGCAGCGCTCAAGACACCGCCGCGCAGAAACTGACGTCGACCGACTTCGACAAGTCGATTGCATTTCATGGCTGGGCTCCTCCCTGGCATAGAATTGCCACCAGTCTAGGCAATCCGCACCAAAGGGCGCTACGTTATCTAGGACCTTCTATAGCACAGCAATGCACTGACTTTATTGGCATATTCAGAATGTTTGGAATTCCGAACATCTGGAAGGCGCCTACAGCCCCAGCTTCTGCATTTTTTCCCACAGCGTCGTTCGCGACACTTTCAAGAGACGGGCAGCCTCACCGAGGTGCCCCCCCGTGCGCTCGAGTGCCAGAAGAATATGAGCCCGTTCGGCACTGTCGCGCGCCTCGGACAATGTGGGAAGCATCTCATCGGGCGCTGCCCGGCGCTCGGGAAAGAGATCGGACGGAAAAAGCATGTCAGAGGCCGCCGTCGACATCGCTTGCACCAACCGTGCCCGTAGCTCACGGCCGTTTCCCGGCCAGCCATGACTGCGCACGGTTTGCTCTGCCAAGGCCGAGATCCCACTGAGCGGGACATTCCGTCGTGCGTTCATCTGGGCAAACAGGTGATGGAGCAGCCATACTGCATCCTCGGGTCTTTCCGCCAGCGGCGGGATCGGAATGTCGAACTTGTCGAGCCGAGAGAAGAGATCGGCCCTGAAGCGTCCTTCTGCCGTTTCCACTGCCATGCCGTTGCCACAAGCGGCAATGATCTGGGCCAGGGGTCCGCTATCCAGCCAGGACATCATCCAGTCCTGCCCGGGGACTGTCAGGCGCTCAAGTCCATTCACAAACAAGGTGCCTTCACCCACCTGACGGACAGCGCAATCCAGATCGCAAATCATATTGTCGCTGCGGGCCAGACTGACAGACGCAAAAGGTGCCGCGCAGCGATCGGAAAGATCATGGATCCGACGTGCAACAAGCGCTTTGCCCGTCCCGCGCGCACCCCGCACCATGACGGGGTCGCATGTGATGGCGGCCAGAGCCACCAGTTCCTCCACTCTGCGCGCTGCCGGAGAGACGCCCAGAAGCGGCCGCGTCGACACGGCTGTTTTTGGGCGCAGCAGATGAGTCAACCGCTCCAGAAAGCCGCTCATGTCGAAAGGCTTTAGGATGTAATCGACACCCCCGGCCTGCAACAGACGCACTGCCTGGTCGATGCTGCCTTGTCCGGTGATGAACAGGAACGGCGGGGGGGTCATGGTGCGGCAGAGGGTGGTGAAAAGCTCCTCCCCGGTTCCATCAGGCAGCCGGATGTCGCAGATTACTGCATCGATCGGAGCACGAGGCGTGCGCAAGGCGCCGATCGCCCGCTGCATTAGCTTCAACCAGACAACCTCAGCCCCCTCCAATCGCAAGCGCTGTTCAATCGAAGCGCCCATGATCTCATCGTCCTCGATCAGGGCGATACGGCGGCCTTTCAGCATCATATCTGTCCTTTTGCTGGCAAAAGCACCCGTATTTCGGTTTGTTCCCGCACGCGTGCATAAGCCACTGATCCGTCCTGACCACGAACAAGTTCGCGCACCAAGCGCAGCCCTACGCCTCCGCCGGGCTGCACAGGATCATCGCTCAGCAGCCGTGCTTGCGCTGCCTGGTCCAGGCCTGGCCCGCTGTCACTGACAACCAGCTCCAGCATGTTGCCCTTGAGCGCGATGGTCAGGGACACCTTTCCGCCCGCGCCCGCGGCAGTTGCAGCGTTCAGGAGAAGGTTCAGGACGACTTGCCGTATGGGAGCTGCCGGCCAGGCCAGCAGGATGGACGGTGGCAGATCCGTCTCCCAGGACAGCCCTTGCCCCTGCCGCAGGGTTTCCGGCTCGAACAACACGCGCAGGTCATCGAAATCCTCGGGTGTCAGAGGCAGACCTTGCCTGTCCTGGCGGTTGTGATCCAGGGTCGCGCGGGTCACGTCGCGCAGATGCCGCAACCCTCGATCAAGCAGCGCGGCCGCATCACGCACGACATCAGGTCGGTCGGCATAAGTGCGAAGGGTATCAGTCGCATTGAGCAACCCGCCCAGTGGATTGTTGATTTCATGAGCGAGCGAGGATGACAGGCGCCCCAGGCTGACAAACCGCTCTCGCTCGGCAAGCCGCCGCTCCGCCTCGGCGCGGGCCAAAGCGGCATTGCTCATTGTATTATAGTTTTGAAAAAGCCGGGTCAGTTCTTGGTCGCCTTTCGGAAATCTCTCTTCAGGGATTGCCTGCGGCGTGTTTCCCGAGGACGAGATATGTGCCGACAAGGCAGACACGGGGCGCAACATCCGCCGCACCACGACATATCCGCTCGTTGCCAATGCCGCAGTGGCAAGGGCATTGCCCAGCAGCAATAAAAGCAACATGCGCCGTCGTTCAGCCACGAGATCGGCGACGTTCAGTTCCAGAAGGATTTGCCCTGCCTTGCGTCCTTGGTAGCGCAGATCGGCCTGCAACCGAATATGATCATCATCACCGGCAAGGCTCAGGCCTTCCAGCGTCTGGACATCTGCGAGAAACGGATCAAGCGCACTGTCGACCGGCGCACGGAAGGGGTCGGATGCGGCGATGACCCGCCCCTCCTCATCTGCCACCACCGTCAGGACCATCCGCCGGCCTGCCAAGGCCTGTGTGGCACGGTCCAAGGTGTCGTAAACCTCCCACACATCCCGGCGCAGCACTGCAGGGCCAAGCGCCACGGTCAGCGCATCGACATGCAGCCGTGCCAGTTCCCGAAGGCGATCCTCCTGCACCCCCCCAAGCACCGACATCACCTGGTGAGAGGCGACAACACCAACCAAGACCATCAGTCCGGCCGCGATCAACGGCACGCGTATGGTCAAGGGCAGACCCGACCACGCCATCAAAGGTCCTGCAGGAGGTTCATCCGCGCGCGGATCCCGTCGTAAAGCGCGGTCTCGGCCTGGATGATCCCGTCGAGTTGCAACAGGTCCAGGACTGCCAAACCTGCCCTGCTTTCGCCAAGCGTCAGCAGGGTTGATCGGAGCCTGCCGACCTCGTCACGCATCAGGGACCTGCTTCGGGTGACGAAAGGCGGAAAACCCAGCGGTTCCGACCGGGTGATGACCTTGGTGCGCCTGGTCAGCTCCGGCTCGACCTTGTCGAGCGCTTCCCAGACATAACCGTCCACACTGCCGGACCGTGTCAGCCCGCCGGCCACCGACCGCACAACATTTCGGTGTCCGTAGGTAAATAGCGTCCGGCTGAAAAACGTCTCGGGGCGTTCGCTTAACCGCATCAGGTCCGAAGCCGTCACCAGCCAACCTGAATTGCTGTCAGGATCAGCGAAAGCGTGACTATCGCCACGCAGATCGCCAAGACCTTTCGCTGGATCATCGGTCCCGGTGATCAGGTAGGATCGATAAACAGGCGCACCACGCCAGACAGGAACGCCCAGCAGCGAAAGCGTGTCCTGATGTTGCAAATAGGGAAAGCCGCAGAGCCATGCTGCATCGACACTGCCTTCGAGCAGAAGACCGGTCACTTCCTGGTAGGTGCGACGCTGAATCAGATCGATG
Organism: Paracoccus sp. SY; assembly: GCF_002901215.1. Classification (NCBI taxonomy): domain Bacteria; kingdom Pseudomonadati; phylum Pseudomonadota; class Alphaproteobacteria; order Rhodobacterales; family Paracoccaceae; genus Paracoccus; species Paracoccus sp. SY. The sequence goes on from NZ_NWMQ01000040.1 coordinate 6,914, forward strand.
GGATGGCCGGTGCCTGCCCCAAGAGCTGCCTTTAACTGCGAGATGACCTCGGCGTCATTGTCCAGAAACACCGGTGTCAGACCCAGCCGGATCGGTGCTGCGGCCCGCAGCACCAAAGGGGCGGCAAGGAACACGCCGGTCAGCCCGATAAATCCGCGTCTGCCATACTTTCCCATGCACGTCCCCTCTGCAGTAACGATAGGCGCACCTTCTTCAGGCTTGCAACAGATCGGAACATTGACGTGGTCCTCCGAAAAGCATAAATCGGCAATCGTCGAATAACGATTAACAGGGTGATCATGCACCGGTCCGATTGCAGGTCCGAGGACCTGCGCCTTGCTGAACTGGCCAAAGCGCTTGGCCATCCTGCCCGTATCCGTATTCTGCGGCTCTTGCTGGCAACGCCGGGCTGCATTGGCGGAGAGATCGTCGAGGCGGTGGGACTGGCGCAGTCTACTGTGTCGGAACATCTGCGCATCTTGAAGGCTGCCGGAATCATCACCGGCGAAATTTCCGGGCCACGCATCTGCTATGCGATGAACCCCCAAGCCCTTGACAGCCTGACGCGCTTCATCGCCTCGCTTGTCCCGGCAGACAAAGCGCAATGCTGCCTTCCGGATCTGAAGGAAAAATCATGAGCCTTTTCGAACGCTGGCTGACCCTTTGGGTTGCCCTTTGCATTCTGGCCGGTCTGGTGCTGGGCAATTTGGCGCCCGGTGCCTTTGCCGCGCTGGCAGGGCTGGAATATGCCTCGGTCAATCTCGTGGTCGCAGTGCTGATCTGGGCCATGGTCTATCCGATGATGATCGCGATCGATTTTGGATCGCTGAAGTCTGTCGGGCAGCGGCCCAAGGGGCTAATCATTACCCTGGCAATCAACTGGCTGATCAAACCGTTCACCATGGCGGCTCTGGCGGTCTTGTTCTTCAACCACCTCTTCGCCGGTTTGATCGACCCGGCGAAAGCACCGGAATATATCGCCGGGTTGATCCTTTTGGGCGCGGCGCCCTGCACGGCGATGGTCTTTGTCTGGTCGCAATTGACCAAGGGAGATCCGAACTACACGTTGGTGCAGGTTTCCGTGAACGACCTGATCATGGTTGTGGCCTTTGCCCCTATTGTCGCCTTTCTGCTTGGCGTGACCGAGATTTCCGTGCCGTGGACGACGCTGATCCTGTCAGTGGTGCTGTATATCGTGATCCCCTTGATTGCAGGCTGGCTGACAAGGCGCGCCTTGATCGCCCATGGCGGGGTCGCTGCGGTCGAAGACTTCATGACCCGCATCAAGCCTGTCTCCATCCTTGGACTTCTGCTGACAGTGGTGCTGCTGTTCGGCTTCCAGGGGCAGGTGATCCTGTCCCAGCCGCTGCTGATTGCCTTGCTGGCCGTGCCGATTATCCTGCAATCTTACGGGATCTTCGCGCTTGGCTATGCCTGGGCCTGGGCTTGGAAACTGCCGCACAGGGTCGCGGCGCCCTGCGCCCTGATCGGGACCTCAAACTTCTTCGAACTGGCCGTTGCGGTGGCAATCGGCCTTTTCGGTCTGAACTCCGGCGCGGCGCTCGCCACTGTTGTCGGCGTTCTGGTCGAGGTGCCCGTCATGCTGTCGCTCGTCGCCATCGCAAATCGCACCCGTGACCAGTTTCCGGCATGATTTTTCCCATCGTCATATACCACAACCCTGACTGCGGCACCTCGCGCAATGTCCTGACAATCGTTCGTGCCGCGGGATACTCGCCCACCGTGGTCGACTATCAGACCGAAGGCTGGAGCCGCGCGCACCTTCTTGGCCTGTTTGCAGCCGCGAACCTCACGCCCCGGCTGGCGCTGAGGGTGGACCGAAGCCCGGCAGAGTTGATGGGGCTGACCAAGTCCGCCGTGCCAGACAGCCAGCTTCTGGCGGCAATGGTCGCACATCCCATCCTGGTGAACCGCCCCTTTGTCTGTACGCCCAGGGGTGTGCGCCTCTGCCGCCCGTCTGAGGCAGTGCTGGATCTGTTGGAACACGTGCCGCCCGGACCGCTTGCCAAGGAAGACGGACAGATGATCATCGACGCAGAAGGAAACCGCCTTGTCTGATTGCGACACGCCAAACATCGAGGCCGACCTGCTTCCGGAACCCGACCTTGGCCTCTTGGGCGCTGCTCCGGGTCCCGCACCGCGCATCCTGATCCTCTATGGCTCCTTGCGCCCGCGCAGCTTCTCGCGGCTGTCGGCCGAGGAAGCAGGCTGCATTCTGACAAGGCTCGGCGCCGAGGTTCGTTTCTTCAATCCCTCGGGCCTGCCCCTGGTCGATGACGGAACGGATGCCAGCCATCCGAAGGTTCGAGAACTGCGCGATCTGGTGGCGTGGTGCGAAGGCATGGTCTGGTCCAGTCCTGAACGCCATGGCGCGATGACCGGATTGATGAAGACGCAGATCGATTGGATCCCGCTTTCGGAAGGGGCAGTTCGTCCGACCCAGGGCAAGACGCTGGCGGTCATGCAGGTGTCCGGGGGATCGCAGAGCTTCAACGCGGTCAACCAGATGCGCATTCTGGGTCGATGGATGCGCCTGCTGACCATTCCGAACCAATCTTCGATCCCGAAGGCCTTTCAGGAGTTCGACGAAGCGGGGCGAATGCGCCCTTCCCCCCTCTACGACCGGATCGTCGATGTCATGGAGGAGCTGATGAAGTTTACCCTGCTGACCCGCGGCCGGGCGCATTACCTCGTCGACCGCTATTCCGAGCGCAAGGAAAGCGCCGAGGCTCTGATGAAGCGGGTGAACCTGTCAGCGGCAACCTGACCAGTCCCATTTCAGCCGCGGCGCAGGCATCCTTCCAACGGCACCGCTGCCATGAGCGTGTTCGAAATCGTGCCGTATTTCAGAATGTTTCGATGCAGAAGATCCAGCCGAGGTTCTGGCTCGGCTGTATCCACCACGATTTCATAGCGGATCAGGACGAGCTTTGGCGGTGCATCCTGCCGCACCGCCTCAAGCTTCACTTCGGCGCCACTAAACTGGAACTTTAGCATTGGCGCGACCCGCTCGATGCCCTTCAGCATACAGGCCGCGAGGGCTGAGAGAAGCAGCTCGACCGGGTTCATGGCATCTTGGCGGCCTGCCAGACCGGTATCCAGCAGAACATGGGCGGCCTTGGCGGTAGCCCGGCTACCGTGCTCATCGAGACGACGGGCAATGATCTTGTATTCGAGCACCAGAAGCGTCCTTTTCTGTTTGCGTCTTGCCTATGTGCTGACTGCCGGAAGATAGCCGCACGTCGTGATCTGCAGCCTTGATCTTCATCAAGGCACAAGCGTCGACCGCAATCAGCCATCATGACGTTTCTATATTTTTAAAAATATAGTTTACAGGCAGAATGCAAAAAGGTAATCTTCTTTCATGGACCTGATTTCCGCCTCCTCACGTCTTGAAGCCTTGGGTAATCCAACCCGTCTCGCAGTCTTTCGCCTGCTGGTGCGTGCAGGAGAGGCTGGGCTGGCGGTGGGGCAGATCCAGGAAAGGCTCAGTGTTCCGTCATCGACCCTGTCGCATCACATCAAGTCCTTGATGATCGTGCAGCTGATCGAGCAGGAGCGCGTGGGCAAGACGCTGATCTGCCGCGCCAACTATGCCGAAATGAATGGACTGATCGGCTTTCTTGTGGCCGAATGCTGCGCCGATGCGACCTGCACCACAACTGAAGACGCGGCGTAACATCAGGCGAAACGTTTCGATGTTTTTAGAAGGGTAGACATAAAGATGTCAAAGACGCAGTATAAGACCGTCGCCATACTGGGAGCAGGTCCGGTGGGCCTGGCAGCTGCGGCGCATGTTATCGAACGCGGCATGGTTCCGCTTGTCCTCGAGCAGGGTCCCGAGGTTGGCCATGCCATGAAGCAATGGGGCCATGTGCAGTTGTTCTCGCATTGGGGACTCAACGTCGACGCTGCAGCACGACGGCTGTTGCAGGCACATGGCTGGCAGTTGCCGGACGAAGATGGCTTCCCGGCCGGCGCCGAAATCGTCGATCGATATCTCGTGCCCCTTTCGCGTCTTCCCGGTCTGGAAGGCCGCGTCCATTGCAATCATCGCGTTATAAGTCTGTCACGCCTCGGTTTGGACAAGGTGGTCGATCAAGACCGTGCAGCTACCCCCTTTCTTATCTTGGTGCAAAGCCCGGATGGCGAGCGGCGCTTCATCGCCGATGCCGTCATCGACGCGACCGGAACCTGGTTCAGCCCCAACCCTGCCGGCTCCGGCGGACTTCCCGCCACCGGTGAGCTTGGACATCCGGCACTGCGCTATGGAATGCCCGATGTGTCGGGGGCAGAGCGCGCCCGCTATTTGGGGAAACGCGTGGCCGTGTTGGGCGGGGGGCATTCCGCTGTGGGAACGCTGATCGAATTGGCCAACCTGCCGGACACGACTCCGATTTGGCTGCTGCGCAAGAACAGCCCGCGCCGCGCCCTGGGGGGCGGTGCGGCAGATCAACTGGCCGAACGTGGCACCCTTGGCATGGTGCTGACCAGGATAATCGGTGACGAACGCGTAAAGGTGCAGTCGGGCTTTCACCTGGCCGAGATTGATGGCACGCCTCCTATCCTGCGCGCCGAGGATGGCCGGCAGGTGCTGGCGGATCAGTTGGTCGTCGCCACCGGCTTCCGCCCGGATCTCTCCTTTCTGCGCGAGGTGCGCGTGTCGCTTGATGCAGGGCTGGAGTGTCCCCCTGCTCTCGCCCCGCTGATCGACCCGAACCTGCATTCCTGCGGCACGGTCCGTCCTCATGGCGCGGCCGAGCTTGCCCATCCGGAGCCCGGTTTTTACATCGCAGGCATGAAATCCTATGGTCGGGCTCCGACCTTCCTGATGGCGACAGGATATGAGCAGGTCCGTTCCATCGTGGCGCAGATCGCCGGAGATCAAGCGGCAGCGGCGCGGGTGGAGCTGGTGCTGCCGGAAACCGGTATTTGCAACGGCCCGCCGGTCACGGCGCAGGCAAGCTGCTGCGGCGGAGCGCCAATCGCGCGCACCGATGCCTGTTGTGCCCAGGACGAAGCCGCGAAAAATGCGGGCGGGCCAGGCTGCGGCTGCAACAGTCCCGCTCCACCTGAAACAGTCAGGTGCTGTGGATGACCGTCCCCCGGACGGGTCCGGTGGTAGCTGCATTGGGAACGGCCCAGACCATCGCCTGGGCCTCAAGCTACTATCTGCCCGCAGTGCTTGCCGTGCCGATGGCGCGGGATCTGGGCCTGTCACCCGCATGGGTGTTCGCAGGCTTTACGCTGGCCATGGTGATATCGGCTCTGATCGGACCTTGGGGCGGCACCGTCATCGACCGGCAGGGTGGGCGCAGGGTCTTGCCGATGACCAACCTGGTGTTCGCGGCGGGCCTTCTGGCTTTGGCAGGTGCACAAGGGCCGACAACGATGCTGATGGCTTGGGCCATGATCGGACTGGGGATGGGTACCGGCCTTTATGACGCAGCCTTTGCCACCTTGGCCGGAATGTATGGCAAGGCCGCACGATCACCGATAACCGGAATCACCCTGATCGCGGGCTTTGCCAGCACCATAGGCTGGCCCCTCTCGGGGTTGATCGAGTCCTGGGGCGGCTGGAGAGTGGCCTGCCTCGTTTGGGCGGGATTGCATCTGGCTCTGGCGCTGCCGCTGAACCTGTGCCTGCCCCGGCATCAGGGCGCGCGGCAGGCTGAAACGGCCAGCCAGCCATCAGAAACAACCGTGCCTCGTCTGTCGATGTATCTTTTGGCGTTTGTCTTTACTGCAACCTGGTTCACCTCGACGGCGATGGCTGCCCATCTGCCCCGGCTGTTGGAGGCGGCAGGCGCCACAACCGCCATGGCGATTGCCGCTGGGGCTCTCATCGGGCCCGCACAGGTCGGTGCCCGTCTTTTGGAGTTTGGCTTATTAAAGCGGTTCCATCCCCTTGTTTCAGCACGAATTGCAGCCTTGGCACATCCCGCTGGAGCCGTGGCTCTGGCGGCCTTTGGGGGCCCCGCAGCCTATGCCTTTGCGCTTAGCCACGGTGCAGGCAACGGCGTCTTGACCATCGCCAAGGGCACGCTGCCGCTGGCGCTCTTCGGACCTGATGGATACGGCCTGCGGCAGGGCCTGTTGTCGGCTCCGGCGCGTCTTGTTCAGGCGGGGGCTCCTCTCATCTTTGGCGTGGCCCTTGACCTGTGGGGCACCGGGGCGCTGTGGCTGACCGCGGGTATCAGCGGCTTTGCCTGTGTGGCGTTGTTGATCCTTCGTAGCCAGCCCACCTAACGCAAGCGGCCGATGGAAAGCCAGCTTGCGGCTGCCATGACGCCCGCCGTGGCGAGGCACAAAGGCAGCCCACCGATCTGATAGCTGACCCCGGACAGTAGCGTGCCCAAAAGGCGCCCCGCGGCATTGGCCATGTAGTAAAAGCCCACGTCCATCGTGACCCGCTCCTTTTTCGAAAAGGCAAGGATCAGGTAGGAATGGACGGCCGAGTTGACCGCAAAGACGAAGCCGAAGAACAGGAGCCCGGCGACGAGAGTCAGCGTAAGCCACAGCGCGGGTGTTCCGGCGATCAGGGCCGCTGCTGCCAGCAGGAAGGGGATCGGGGTCAGCCAGCCGGCCCAGGCAACGGCTTTGCCGATGATTTCGGATTCGGGTTTGCCCTTGGCATCCAGAAGCTGGGGGGCGGCGGCCTGAACCGCGCCATAGGCGATGATCCACAGCGCCATGAAGCCGCCGATCAAAAAGAATGCCGCCCGGCGTCCGTCCGCTGTGCCATCCGACAACACCATCTGAAAATAGACCGGGACTCCGACGACGAACCACACATCGCGCGCGCCGAACAGGAACATCCGGGCAAGACTGAGGCGATTGATCCGATCATCGGTCGACCAGATGGCCGAAAACCTGGTGCCCTTCTTGCCGGTCGGCAGGCCCGGCGGCAGGAAGAGCGCCACAGCAAGCAGGATCGCGGCCAGCACGCCCGCCATGCCCCAGACAGCCGCCTCAAACCCTGCAAGCGCCAGCAATGCCGCACCCAGAAAGAAGCCCGCACCCTTGACCGCATTCTTCGAGCCGGTCAACAGGGCCACCCACCGAAACAGGGTTCCTTCGCTTTGAGGCGCCAGCAGCTTCACAGCCGATTTTGACGACATCTTGGCCAGATCCTTGGCGACGCCGCTGGCGCCCTGCACCGCCATCACGAAGATGACCGAAGCGCCCACACTCCACGCAGGATCAAGCTGAGCAAGTGCTATCAGCGCGGCGATCTGCAAGCCAAGGCCGGCGTAAAGCGTAAAGGCCAATCCAAAGCGCGCGGCGATCCAGCCGGCCGCAAGGTTGGTCACGATCCCCGCCACCTCATAAAGCAGAAACAGCCAGGCCAATTGGATCGGACTGAAGCCCAGCCCATTGAAGTGCAACAGCACAAGCATCCGCAATGCGCCGTCCGAGAGCATGAAGGCCCAGTAGGCGGCAGTGACGGCCACATAGGCGCGCAGGGGGTTAACGGCGGTCATACTGCCTCGTTCGTCAATGAAACATGCGCAGGAACCTCTTGCCCCCCGCGCGTTCCGAGGCCGCTTCCCCGGAGAGTGTTGATGATGGGATCAGAGGCTTCGTGCCACCAGCCGAGCAATATCGGCCAGCCGGCAGGCATATCCCCACTCGTTGTCATACCAGGCATACACTTTCACCTGAGTCCCGTTGACGACCATGGTCGATCCGGCATCGATGATCGCCGAGCGGGGATCATTGACATAATCCGTTGAAACCAGAGGCCGCGCCTCATAGCCGAGAATGCCTTGCAGAGCCCCCTCAGAGGCAGCCTTGAAGAGGTTGTTGACCTCCTCGACCGTCGTTTCCCGTTCGACTTCGAACACACAATCCGTAATGGAGGCATTCAGCAGCGGAACCCTTACGGCATGGCCGTTCAGCCGCCCCTTCAATTCCGGATAGATCAGCGTGATGGCCGTCGCCGACCCGGTGGTGGTCGGGATCAGGTTCATCAGGGCAGAACGGGCGCGGCGCATGTCCTTGGCTGGCCGGTCCACGATGGTCTGGGTGTTAGTCACGTCATGGATCGTGGTGATGGAGCCATGCCGGATCCCGATGTTTTCGTGGATCACCTTGACCACTGGGGCAAGGCAGTTGGTGGTGCAACTGGCGGCCGTCACCAGCCGGTGCTGCGACGGGTTGTAGAGATGATGGTTGACACCATAGACGAGGTTCAGCGCGCCCTCATCCTTGACGGGAGCCGAGACGACGACCTTCTTCACGCCAGCCGCATAATAAGGTTCAATCCTAGCCGCCGTCTTGAAGACGCCGGTCGCGTCAATAACCAGCTCGATGCCAAGCTCCGCCAAGGGGAGGTCCTCGATCCGTTTGACATTGGTCAGTCGCATACGCTGATTTTCCAGGGTCAGGCTTTCGGAATCGTAGCCTGTCACACCCGCCCAGCGGCCATGGACGCTGTCGAACTCCATAAGCAGCGCGTGCTGCTCAGGATCGCCCAGGACGTCGTTGATCAGCACGATCTCCGCGTCAATGCCGCGGTCGATAAGATCGCGCAGGGCCAGTTTGCCCATCCGGCCCAGACCGTTGATTGCAATTCTTGTCATCGTCAATGTCCTCAAGCGTCATCCAGACCGATCTGGTCCACACGCTGTTGCAGGGAAATTCTATCCAGGCTCTTAATGGGCAGGGACGCGAAAGCCTCGATGCGGCGACGTAGCGCGGCATAAGTCTGGGCAAAGACCAGCCCCTTTTCAGCATCGGTACCGGTCGCCTTGACCGGGTCCGGCAGACCCCAATGACCTGAAATCGGCTGCCCCGGCCAGGGAGGGCATTCCTCGGCCGCTGCCTTGTCACAGACAGTGAAGACGAAATCCATGACTGGCGCATCCTGCGTTTGAAACTCGGAAAGATGCTTGGCCCGAAGGGCGTCTACGGCATGACCGTTGCGTGCAAGCACCTCCAGAGCGAAGGGGTTCAGCTGAGTATTCGGCCGGGTTCCTGCCGAATAGGCGTTGAAAGAGCCCTCACCCAAATCACGCATCAAGGCTTCGGCAAAGATCGAGCGCGCTGAGTTTCCCGAGCAGATGAACAAGACGTTGTAAGCCTTTTGCGGCATGACCCTCTCCGGTGCTGCAGAAATCGATGAAAAAAGCTCCGGCCGGCCTCGACCGCAGTCTGTGAAGAGGTAGCCGATGAGCGAGGTTGCCGCCTTCAAGGATGCGGCGTAACGGATCGACCGGCCTTGCCGTTCAGAACGGACAAGTCCTGCCGCTTCGAGATCCGAAAGATAATGGGACAGGGTGTTTTGCTTCAGCCCCAGGCTTTCGGCGATATCGGTTGGCCGGACCCCATGGGGGGCATGCCGCATCAACAGACGGAATACCAAGAGGCGTCCATCATGCCCAAGGGCGGAGAAGATTCTGGATGCAGAGGTAATTTCCATAATTCCTAAATAACGGAATTATCAGAGCTGCTCCAGTGAAGTTTTCATGACAGGATCATGCTGACAAAGGCAGTCTGCCCAGCCTGTCCACTTCCCGTTGGATGGCGCTCCTGTCGAGAGCCTCCAAGCCGAGCTGCGCAAAAGGCCGGATCCGTCTTGTCAGGGAATGATACGCATCTTCAAAAGCGGCACGGCGTGCGGCATCAGAACCCTCGACCTTTGCCGGATCGGGATAGCCCCAATGCGCAGTAAGCGGTTGGCCGGGCCAAGCCGGACATTCTTCGTCTGCCGCCTGGTCGCAAACTGTGAAGACAAAATCCATGATTGGAGCGTTCATACCCTGAAATTCAGCAATATTCTTGGAGCGCAAAATTCCGGTAGGATGGCCGTGCTCCTCAAGAATCTTCAACGTGATCGGGTTTATTTCTGAGTAAGGCCGCGTTCCAGCCGAGTAGACATTGAAGCGATCTTTACCCTCTGTCCGTAAGATCGCTTCTGCAAAGATGGAACGAACCGAATTACCACTGCAGATGAAAAGGACATTAAATTTCCGACCCAACCGACGTTCCCGAAGCTGGGCTTCAGCCGGCTGAGCCGAGGGGAAGCGGCTGCGGCAGCAATCGTCGAAGAGGTAGCTCAGCAATTGCCCGGCCCCGTCCAGGTCAGCACTGTAGAGCAAAGAGTTTCCTGCTCGATCCTGATGGATCAAACCGGCGCGGCGCAACACCGCCAGATAAACAGAAAGAGTCGAGCGCTTGTAGCCGAGTATCTCGGCCAACTCGCCGGCCGCAACCGCTTGCGGATATCTCCGGACGAGAAGCCGGAATACATTGAGTCGTTCAGCATGCCCCAGTGTGGCAAGCATCTTGACCATCATATCCGGCATCGCATCATCCTTAGCCATAGATCCTCGGCACGCCATTGCTTCTGCATGGCCAAGACAAAGGGTTATGGCAAGGTCAGACCAAGATTTTGTGACAGCTCAACTCTATCCCAGGGCATATCCGGCTCCCCTGACCGTTCTTAACGGATAGTCGCCCCTGGTTTGTAGGATAGCCCTGCGCAGCCTGCCCACATGCACGTCTACCGTTCTCGTATCAATGAGAACTTCTCGACCCCAGACACGATCCAGAAGCTGCTCACGGGAAAACACTCGTCCCGGACGTTCCATGAACGTCGCCAGCAAACGGAACTCCGTAGGACCGAGATGGACTGCCTTTCCCTCGACATAAACTCTGTAAGCTTCTGGATCCAAAGTAATGTTGCCAAATTCAATCACTGAGCCAACCAGCACTGGCCGAGACCGGCGAAACTGGCTGCGCACTCGGGCCATGAGTTCGACAATCGAGTAGGGCTTGACCATATAGTCGTCCGCGCCGGTTTCGAGGCCGCGAACTCTGTCCACCTCTTCTGCACGGGCAGAAAGCATGATGATCGGAATGGGCCTCGTTTTCGCCTGCATCTTGAGGCGGCGACAGACCTCCAACCCGGATATCTTGGGTATCATCCAATCAAGGAGGATCAGATCGGGGCCTTCGTCCTCGACAAGTTCAAGCGCCTTTTCGCCGTCTTCGGCCGTCACGACCGCAAATCCTTCGGACGCAAGATTATAGCAAAGCACCTCGCGCTGCGCGTCCTCGTCTTCAACCACCAAAACCTTAGGTTGAAGCGGTGTATTCGATCCGGACTGGGTCATCTCCCCCTCCCCCTGTCATTCCTTGCGCGTGGCCGACGGTGCAGCTCCTTCGCTCATGAACATCGCCTCCTCCGCGACGTTGGTGGCATGATCGCCAATGCGCTCCAGGCTCTTGGCTGCGAATAACAGATGCACGTCAGCCGAGACCCCCGCCGACGGGCGCTTGGCTGCGGCAACAACCAGATGGAAAAGATCGTCATGGATCGCATCAATCTGGCGGTCATCACGAACCACTTTTTGGGCAAGTTCCGGATCTCTCCTCACGAGGGCGTCGGTGGCATCTTCGATCGCACCGACGACAGCCTTATGCAGGCGCGAAAACTGTCCCCTGGCTTCGTCTGAGATATCCGCGCCAAGCCCCGCAATGACACGCTTGGCCATCCCTTTCGCATGATCGGCCGCGCGCTCCAGATCGCCTGAACTATGCTCCATCGCCATGACCTGGCGCAGATCACGTGCCACCGGATGAAAACGGGCCAGGATGGCAAGGCATTGTGCGCGGATGGCTTCGAAGTCACGGTCGACGGCAAGATCATGTTCGACCACCTGCCGAGCGAGCTCGCTGTCTCCCGAAAGGATGGCTCGCCCTGCATCAGACACCATCATGTGCACCTTTTCAGCCATGCGCACTGTTGCAGCCAGTAGCCCATCCAGGGCTTGATCGAAGGATTTCAGTGTGTGTTCCATGCATTCCTCGATCAGCCGTAACGTCCGGTGATGTACTGTTCTGTCCGTGGGTGCGACGGAGTGCTGAAGATCTGATCGGTCGCCCCAAATTCGATCAGTTCGCCAAGATACATGAACGCGGTTCGTGCCGAGATGCGCGCAGCCTGCTGCATGTTGTGCGTGACGATCACAATGGTCGTCTCACGACCCAGTTCCTGCACCAGATCCTCGATCTTGGCGGTTGCGATCGGATCGAGGGCCGATGTCGGCTCATCGAGCAAAAGGATCTCAGGGTTTGGTGCCAGCGCCCGCGCGATGCAAAGGCGCTGCTGCTGACCGCCGGACATGTCATAGGCCGAGCGATGAAGACGATCTTTCACTTCGTCCCAAATCGCGGCGCGCCGCAACGCAGCTTCGACCGCTTCGTCGATCATAGCCTTGTTCTTGACCCCCCTCACCCGCAGCCCCGCTGCAACATTCTCATAAATGGATTTCGGGAAAGGGTTGGGCTTCTGGAACACCATGCCGATGCGCAAGCGAACGAGGACGGGATCGGCCTCAGGCCCGACGAGGTTCTGGTTTTCCGGCATCAGGGAAATCCGGCCCTCATATCTGTTTCCGGGATAGAGATCGTGCATTCGGTTGAAGCACCGCAGAAGCGTCGACTTACCGCAGCCTGAAGGACCGATCATCGCGGTGATCTGCCGGTCCAGGATCGGCATATTCACGCCTTTCAGGGCCTGCGTGCCATCGGCATAGTAGAAATTCAGATTCTCAACCTTTGCCCGAAGCGGAACCTGCTCTGCCGCAGCCGGGATCGGAGGGGCAGAGGCAACCTCAGTAGGGTTCTTTTCGATGTTCATGAGGGTCTCCAGCATAAGGCGACTCCGGCTCAGTTGCGGATGTTGCGGCGCAGGCGATAGCGGATCCAGATCGCGGTGCCGCTGAGGGTCAGCGTCAAGGCCATGAGGACAACACCCGTGGCGGCAGCGTTCACATGGAATGCGGCCTGCGGTCGTGAAATCCAGTTGAACATTTGGATCGGCAAGACCGTGAAGCCTTCCTGAAGCCAATTGAAGTTGATGAACGGAAACTCGGAAGACACCGGAGCTTCAGGCAAGAAGGCGATAAAGGTCAGTGCACCAATGGTGATGATCGGTGCCGTCTCACCGATAGCACGTGAAAGCCCGACGATTGCGCCGGTCAGGATGCCAGGTCGCGCGGCGGGAATGATATAGTTCCACATAACCTGCCATTTGTCTGCGCCGAGCCCATAGGCACCTTCCTTCACGATCCGGGGGATCGAGCGCACGGCCTCACGAGTGGCGACGATGACAACAGGAAGAATCAGCAGCGCCAGCGTCATGCCGGCCACAAGGATCGTCTTGCCGAGTTCCAGCCCGTAGACAAAAAGGCCAAGCGCCAGAAGGCCGTAGATGATCGACGGAACACCTGCCAGATTGGCGACATTGATCTCGATGATGTTTGAAAGCCAGTTCTTTGGCGCATATTCTTCGAGATAGACCCCAGCCATGACGCCAATCGGAATGGCCAGGCAGGCCGTCACGAGCATGACCAGCAATGATCCAACCCATGCCGACAAGATCCCGGCATTTGCCGCACGGCGCGAGGGAAAAGACGTCAGAAAGTCATAGTCGATGCGGGAAATCCCTCGGATCATCAGATCGCCGATCAGGGCGAGAAGCAGGCCCATGGAAATCACCATGACAAACAGGCCTAGTCCGGCAACGAAGAGGTCCTTGCGCTTGGCCGAAGCCACAGCCTGCATCGCCGCCTGCGACGTCGAACCTGCGGAAGGTGTTTCCATTGATGACACGGACATCAGTAGGCCTCACGGAAGCGGTTGCGAAGGTAGAAACCTGCGACGTTGAAGCAGAGGGTGATTAGAAAAAGCACGAGCCCTGTGGAGAAGATGGTGGCATAGGCCAGCGAGCCATGCGGAAGGTCGCCAAGGCTCATCTGAACAATGTAGGCTGTGATCGTTGCGGCGCCTTCGCGTGGATCAAAGGTCAGATTGGGGTTCTGTCCACCGGCGATGGCCAGGATCATCGTTTCCCCGACTGCGCGGGACATGCCGAGAATATAGGCGGCGGTGATGCCCGAAAATGCTCCGGGGATGACCACCCTCAGCGCGACCTGCCAACGGGCCATGCCGAGCGCATAAGCCCCCTCCCGCAATCCGTTCGGAACAGCGCGCATTGCATCTTCCGAGACTGACACGACATAAGGAAGGATCATGATGCCGATGATGATGGAAGGTGAAAGCAGGTTAATGCCTGCGAGGCCCGGAATGACCTTTTGCAGCAGCGGTGTCAGAACCAGCAGCGCAAAATAACCAAAAACCACGGTGGGGACCGCCGCCAGAAGTTCGAGCGCAGGCTTGACGGTTTCCCGGACCCGGACCGAGGCATACTCGGACAGATACACCGCCATGACCGTGCCGAGCGGAATAGCGATGAACAGCGCGAACACCGCAACCTGCAGAGTAGCCATCAGCAGTGGAAGAATGCCGAACCGTGCATCGGTGAAGACCGGGGTCCAGACCGTGCCTGTCAAGAACTCGATCAATGGAACCTGGCGAAAGAATACCCAACTTTCGGTGACCAGGATCACGACGATCGCCGTGGTGACAAACACTGAGAGGGCCGCGCTTAGAAACATGAGCGCGGCCATGGAACGCCCGAACAATTGACGCCTTCTGACGAAGCCCGAACTTACGAGCTCGTTAGCGGAAGGTATACCGTTTTGTGGCACAGGCGGCTCCAGGCTGGATCGAACAAAGGGCGGCACCGCAACGGGCCGCCCTTTTCGTCAGGGGTTATTCAGAAGCAAGCAGCTCTTCGATCGACACGCCAATCTTGGAGCCGCCTTCAAAGAACGTGCCGGTCTTGCGCGCGGCAACCTTGGCCTTGCCCAGTTCGAAAGCGTGCTCAGGCAGCGGCACATACCCGACTTCGGCAACCAGAGCGGTGCCATTTGCAGGGTCCATCATGAAATCGGCATAAGCCTGCACTTCCGGACGATCCAATGCGGCTTTGCTGACGTACATGAAGAGCGGGCGCGACAGGGGCTGATAGGATCCGTCACCAGCGGTTTCGACTGTCGGCTCGACGCAGGAACCATTCGCCTGAGTGATGCCAACCGGCTTCACCTTGTCACGGTTTTCTTCCAGGTACGCTAGGCCCAGGAAGCCGAGGGCATTTTCGTCACCGGCCACGCCGTTGATGGTGATATTGTCATCTTCGGTGGCAGTGTAGTCCCCACGGGATTCATGCTCGACGCCGTTGATGGCGAGCGTGAAGTAATCATAGGTGCCCGAGTCGGTGCCCGCACCGAAGAGGCTCAAAGGCGCATCAGGAAAATTCTGGTTGACCTGGTTCCAGTTCTTCACCTTGTCCTGAGCTGCCACCTCCCACATGGTCTTCAGCTCTTCGACTGACATGCAGGTGGCCCAGTCGTTGGCTGGGTTTACGATGACAGCCAGTCCATCCATCGCAACCGGCAGTTCGATGTATTCGATCCCGCTCGCCTTGCAGAGTTCGATTTCCTCGTCACGGATCGGCCGCGATGCACCGGTGATATCTGTTTCGCCGCGGCAGAACTTCTTGAAGCCTCCCCCCGTACCCGACGAACCGACAGTCACGCGTGTGCCGGTCGCATTTTGGAACTCTTCAGCCATGGCTTCCGAAACCGGAAAGACGGTCGAAGATCCGTCAACGGTCACGGTTGCCTCCTGAGCCGCAGCCTGGAAGGCAAGCAGAGAAACTGCAGTAGTGAGGGAAAGGGTTATGGTGTTGCGCATGGCGTTCAATCCTCATGAGGGCGACAGGAACCAAAGTTCCAAGCTTGGCTAAGGGCGCGTTGCAACAGCTTCACCACAGTTATGTAACAATTTCATGAAATACTAAAATAGATCTCAAAGAAAGTGCTCCAAGTTTGCCAGGCTGGAGCACGAGATCAGATGATAGCCTTACGGACCTTTGCCGAAAGCCATTCGGACACGACCACAGTTGCCAAGATCACGAGCAGGATCATTGTAACTTGAGGCCAGGCCAGAGTGCTGAGGGACGATTGAAGTTTGAGCCCCAGGCCACCAGCACCGACTAGCCCCAGGATCGCGCTTTCCCGGATATTGATGTCCCAGCGGAAGATGCTGATGCCCCAAAAGGACGGCAGCACCTGCGGCACAATGGCATAGTCCAGAAGCTGCCATCGTCCGGCGCCTGTCGCTGCTATTGCCTCAACCGTCTTGCTGTCACATTCTTCGATCGCTTCATAAAGCAACTTGCCGATGAAACCGATGGACCGAAGGCCGATAGCGACGACTCCGGCCAGAAGACCCGGCCCCATAATTGCAACCAGCAAGAGCGCCCAGATCAACGAATTGATGGAGCGACTTGCCACGATCAAGAACAATGCTGCCGGGCGCAGGACCAAAGCAGACGGTGTGGTATTACGGGCCGCCATAAATGCGACCGGGACGGCCAGGATCACGCCGAGGAGCGTGCCAAGGGTCGCCATGTTGATCGTATCCCAAAGGGGTCCCAACAGCTCCGGCAGGTAGGACCAACGTGGCGGCCACATCCGACTGCCGATATCGGCAGCCTGTCGCGGCGCATCCCAAGCATAGGCCCAGATGGTGCCCTTGGTCATCACCTCCCAGCACCAGAAAAAAAGCGCAATCATCATCAGCCAGCCCGACCACAGAGCAAGGCGAGCCTTGGAACTGCGCCGCTGCCAGCTTGCAGCGATATCAGTCATTGCAGGAACTTTCTTAGGTAGCTGGAACTGTATTCGGCCAGCATCACCAGCAGGATGATGATCAACAAAATCGCTCCCGCGCTGTCATATTCATAACGGTCAATAGCAGTGTTCAGCGTCGCGCCGATGCCCCCTGCCCCCACGATGCCGATCACCGCGCTTTCACGAAAATTGATGTCCAGCCGATAAAGCGACAGCCCGATCAGCCTTGGCATCACCTGCGGTTGGATGGCGTAGTTGACCACCTGCCACCAGCCTGCGCCAGTAGCCCGGATCGCTTCGGCCTGTGCTTCATCAATATCCTCGATCGCTTCCGCCAAAAGTTTTGAGATGAAGCCAATGGTAGCAAAGCTCAGGGTCAGAAAACCCGCGAGCGGGCCAAAGCCGAACATTGCGACGAAGAAGATTGCCACGATGATTTCCTGGAGGGCGCGGCTTGTCGCAATAATCGACCGGCAGACGGCGTAAAGCCAACCAGGAGCGATGTTGCGGGCCGCGCCAATACCAATAGGCACGGAAATGGCGATGCCAACAACAGTAGAGGTGAACGTCATGGTCAGGCTTTCGACAAGTCCGTTAGAGATGTCGCGCCAGCGGCTGATAAAATCGGGTGCTAGAAACCCTTGTGCAAAATGCAGGCCGCGTTCCCAACCAGCGGCGATACGCGCCCAATTCGGATCAAGTGAAGACAGCGCCAGAACAAGATAGATCCCCGTTCCCACTCCAAGCGCTTGCCGCCATCCAGCATGAGTGAAGATCTGTGGAGGGCGGCGCCACCTTGCAGGATAACTGCTCATGCGACAGCTTCCGCGATGTGTGAACCCGCCCGATCGCGGCGCGCTTCCTCGCTGGCACGTTCGTCTTCTTCGACGTCCCTACGCATCGCGGCCCAGTCCTCCAGGCCATAAATGAGCGTCAGCTCATCCTCAGTTAAGGCTGAGGGAGGGCCGTCAAAAACAATGCGGCCAGCTCGAAGGCCGATGATCCGCTGCATAAACTGCCGGGCGAGTGGTACGTCATGGATGTTTACAACAGCCGGCAGTCCCCGTTCTGCGCAGATCTCGCTGAGAAGCCGCATGATCTGCCGACTGGTTTTGGGATCGAGGCTGGCAGTTGGTTCATCGACCAGCAGCAGCTCCGGCTCTTGCGCCAGAGCGCGGGCGATGCCGACGCGCTGCCGCTGACCGCCAGACAGGGCATCCGCCCGCTTGTCCGCATGGGACAGAAGGCCCACCCGATCCAAGAGGCCAAAGGCCCGGCGAATGTCCTCAGGGCCAAATCGACGGGTGAAGCTGGTCCAGAAGCTGACATATCCAAGACGACCGGATAATACGTTCTCCATGACGCTCAGGCGCTCGATCAGCGCATATTCCTGAAAGATCATTCCGATACGGCGACGTGCTATTCGCAACTCGCGCGATTTCAGGCCAGTCAATGCACGACCCGATAGGCGAACCTCGCCAGATGTTGGCTCTACCAGACGGTTCACGCAGCGGATCAGCGTCGACTTCCCTGCTCCAGAGGGGCCGATCAAGCCAACCATCTGACCCTGGGGTATGGATAATGTCACGTTATCCAGGGCCTTCTCGCTATTGCGATAGACCTTGGTCAAGTTGTGGAGTTCAAGCATCGGGCTTCCTTGCCTTCCGGGCATTAGGCCCGCCTTGTGGTCATTCGGCAGATAGCGACAACGTCGCGTGCCGGATCAGGCGGCCTTCCGACCGCCTGGGCAAGATTGCGATTTATTGGCAGGCGTAGCTGACACCCATAGCTGCATCGATCTCGCGCACGACATTCCAGTTGTCCTTAAAGGAAATCGGGATGAACTGCTCTTCGCCTGATTTGCTGAATTCTTCCGCCAGCGAGGAGCCTTCCCAGTCAAACGAAAAGAAAGCCTCCTTGATCTTCTCCTGCAGTTCAGGTGTCAGGTTATGAGCAACCCCATAGCCGGTGGTTGGGAATGTGTCTGACTTGTAAATACTGACCAGCTTGTCGGCCTCGACAGCACCCCGGTCAATCATCCGGACCATTACTGAGTTGGCCACGGCACCAGCGTCATAATCTTCGTTGGCAACGCCGAGCACTGTGTTGTCATGCTTGCCCGAGAATGCCGGGGTGTAGTCCTTACCTGCTTCCATGGTGTAATTGGCTTTCAGCAACGCTGAGGGAGCCTTGTAACCAGAATTGGAGGTTTCGGATGAGAAGGCCAGCGTGCGGCCCTTGATATCCTCGATTTTATTGATGCCAGAGCCAGGATGCGTGATGATTTCCATCTCGTAGCCGTAACTGCCATCCTTGGCAGCCATCATGGCAAAGGGACGAAAGCCGGCACAGGCGACAGCTAGGGGATTTGAGCCTGTATTGAAGCCCGCGACATGCAATCGGCCGGCGCGCATTGCCTCGATCTGGGCGGCGTTCGAATCCACGGGGAAGAACTGGACGGACTTGCCGGTTACATCTTCCAGATAAGTCAGAAAATCTTTCCAGACATCGACGTAGACTGCCGGATCTTCGACTGGAGTGTAGGCAAAAATCAGTGTTTCGGGGTCGACGAGATCAGCCGGTTCCGTCGGAACGTCGGCAACCATGTCACCATCGGCATCTGTATAGCGGGCATCCAAGGAAAACTCAGCAAATGCTTGACTCGCAGTGATGGTGATCGCGGTGGCGAGAAGCAGGTGACGCAGTGACATGACAGTCTCCGAAACTTGTTGATGCTCAAGGTCGGGCTACTGAGTCAGGGTAACAATCAAACGACCGAAATCTGACGAATTCATGAAAACATGAAATTAAGAATGCAGGATCATGACGCCGGCAGCGATCCATCCTTTCTGTCCCAACATCTCAGGTTTCTTTCGTCGGATCTAAGGCCAGCAGGCGCAGGGCGTTGAGCGTGACCAAGACCGTGGCCCCGGTATCGGCCAGGATGGCGATCCAGAGGCCGGTGATGCCCAGGACCGAGGTCACGAGAAAGACCGCTTTCAACCCGAGCGCTAGCGTCACGTTCTGCCTGATGTTCCCCATGGTCGCGCGGGCCAGCCG
>NZ_NWMQ01000041.1:0-25893 GCF_002901215.1 Paracoccus sp. SY
TAGATTGAGTGCAACAGGCTCTAGGCCATGGCCATCTTCCTGTTCACCCCCGCCCGTCTCGAGCGAGCCGAGAACACCGATCTCTCCCTCGACCCAGACGCCCTGCGCGTGGGCCATCTGCACCGTCTCGGCCGTTACCCGGATGTTGTAATCGACATCCGATGGCGTCTGGCCATCCGCCAAAAGCGATCCGTCCATCATCACGCTGGTGCAACCCATCCGTATGGCGCTGCGGCATACATCCGGGCTGCTGCCGTGGTCCTGATGCAGGCACAAGGGAATATGGGGAAACCGTTCCGCCGCTCCCCGGACCAGATGCGCCAGCAGGATGTCGTCGCCATAGCGGCGTGCGCTTTGCGTGACCTGGACGATGACGGGACTATCGGTCCTGTCGGCAGCCCGCATCACCGCCAGCAAGGTTTCCAGGTTGGTGATGTTGAAGGCCGGCAGGCCATAGCCATGCTCTGCCGCATGGTCGAGGATCTGGCGCATCGAGGTGAGTGCCATGGCATGTCTCCAATAAAGGGGAGTGTCGCTTCGGGCGATCGCGTCAGTTGGGAAAGGCCGCGTTCAGTTCTGCCAGTGCCCGTGCGTCCAAGGGTCGGGTCGGCCGGTCGCCCAGAATAAAAAACAGCTTTGCCGTTTCTTCCAGTTCTTCATAGGTATAGATCGCCTGCTCCAAGGACTTGGCAGAAACGATCGGGCCGTGATTGGCCAGCAGCATGGAGTGTGTCTGGCGCGCTGTCCTGCGCACCGCATCCGCCAGAGCCCGGTCCCCTGGCCGGTAGTAATCGACCAGGGGCAGCTTGCCGACGCGCATGGCGTGATAAGCCGTCAATGGCGGCAGCACGTCATCGGTGCAGTCGTGGCACATGCAGGACACGGCGACAGCATAGGTTGAATGCAGATGCACGACCGCCCCGGCCGCGGGGCGTTCCTCGTACATGGCCAAATGAAAGAAGGCCTCTTTCGAAGGCGGATCCCCATCCAGCAAATCTCCACTGGCCGAGATGCGCGAGATCTGGCCGGGATGCAGCATGCCAAGGCAGCTGTTTGTCGGCGTCACCAGAAAGCTGCCATCGGCAAGCCGCGCAGACAGGTTGCCCGCGCTACCATGCGCAAGCTGGCGCTGATAGAGCAGCGCGCCCAGACGAACGATCTTGCTGCGCAGTTCGGCTTCCTCGCTCATGCCGGTGCCCCCGCCAGCATCCGGGTGGCTTTTTCGAAGAAATCCTGCTGACCAAAATTGCCTGACTTCAGCGCCAGCACGGCATTCCGCCGGGCGCTGATCAGGATTGGCACGCCGGGGTCGATTTCCGGCCCGATCATTACCTCTCCCAGGTCCAAGGCCTGCGCCACCGCCCCGGAAGTTTCTCCTCCTGCAACCACCAGCCGCTTGCCGCCATTGTTCAGGAAAGCCTGAGCGGTCGTTGCGAACAGGTTGTCCAGAGTGGCCGACACCGCCTCCCGACCATACCGCCCTTGCGCCTCGCGCACTTGTTCGGGAGTGCCCGAGGAGTAGACCAGCGGTGCGCGTCCAGCATGCTCCATTATGAAGGATAGCACTTGAGGCACGCCAATCGTTTCCGCCATGACATGATCAACCGAAATTGGCAGCACGGGATGACGTTTGGCATGCTGTTCGATCTGCCCTCTTGTCGCGCCAGAGCAGCTTCCTGCCAAGATCGCCTCTGGTCCCTCGATGCCCAAGAAGCTGTTTCCGCTGCGACCCTGCACCTGACCCTGGCGGATGAAGTTCGCGGGCAATCCGAGCGCCACGCCCGATCCTCCCGTCACCAGCGGTGCCCCGGCACAGGCACGACCAATGAGGCGCAGGTCCGCATCTTCTACTGCGTCGACAACAACCAGCTGCTGGCCACCCTGCACCAGAGCCTGCGCCAGCACCTCCGACCCTCGCCGGACGGTTTGCAGGGGAACCATGCCGACCGGTCCTTCTACCTGGCTTGACAGCCAGCGGCGGATATCCGCATCCGTCATGGGTGTCAGTGGATGGTTCTGCATGCCGGACTCGTTCAGCAGACGATCGTGGACGAAAAGATGTCCTTGGTAGATCGTCCGTCCTGCTCTGGGAAAAGCCGGGCAGACTACCACGCCGCCGACGCCCAGTTCTGCGGCCAGCGCCTGAGCCACGGGACCGATATTGCCTTCAGCCGTGGAATCGAAGGTCGAGCAATACTTGAACACGATCTGCTCGCATCCTTGCGCCTTTAACCAGCGAAGCGCTTGCAAGGATTGCGCCACCGCCTCGTCCTTGGGCGATGAGCGGGTCTTGAGCGAAATGACCCCCGCCTCCACCGACGGATCGGCTGGATTACTGGGGATACCCATGTATTGCGACGTTATCATTCCACCCGATCGGCCGTCGCCGCAGGCAATGGTGTTCGCGATATCGCTGGCGCCGGTAAAATCGTCGGCAATGACCCCCAACAGCATGCTTACCTCGTCACCAAGTCGCGCATCCGCGTCACTGCGGCATCAGGCGCGGTGAAAACCGGAACGCTGACGGCCGCACGCACTCTTTCGGCTGCGCGTGAGGTCGAAAAATGTGCCAACATGATGGCGTCACGATCCGACAAGGCCGGGGCCATTTCCCCCACCAGGCGGTTGTGGGCCTCGGCGTCGCCCTGACGAAGCAGATCGATGGCGTCGGGGACGACAATCGTCTCGAGCTTGCCTTTCGCTCCAGCCCTTACGGCAAGATCGGCAAACTCTGCCTCCATGGTCGCGACTGAGGGGGCAAAAGTTGCCAGCATCCCGATACGGTTGCCATGCTGGAGTGCCGCCCGAAACATGGCCTCGTTAGGCTTCAGCACAGGCACCGGCAGGGTCTCGATCATGCGGTCGATGGCAGGCCCGAAGGCAGAACAGGTGACAAGGATTCCGTCGGCGCCAGTCCGGCAGGCATAGCGGCCGAAATCCACAAAACGTTCAATGAGGATTTCAGACAATTCGTCGCCTTCTTGGGCACGGTCGATTGTCAGGCCGTCATCCAACAGATTGACGGCCTCTGCCTCTGGCCAAAGTCGTGCCATTGCGGATTTGATTGGCTCCATCGCCACAGGGGTCGCATGGAGCAAGACGATGCGGGGGGAACGTGCCATTGGGTGACCTCGGGTTCAGGCAGCGGTTTCGGCGACAAGGGACGTCAGACCACCGTTCCGGTAAGCCTGCTGTGCCTGTGCCGATTGTAGATGATCCAGAAAAGCTCGGGCGTTCGCCGAATTTGCCGCTCCGGCAAAAATGGCGGCGGCGAAATCTGTGGGCTGTTGCAGCTCATCCGGGAAGGGACCAACCACCTCGATCCCGTCCACCATCATCAGTTCGCTGATCTGCTGGACCGCCAGGTCCGCCTCGCCCGATACCACCTTCTCGGCGGTATAGCCCGCCTGGATCGGCGTTCCGCGATCCAGCACATCTTGCATGCCGCGATCCCGCAAGATCTTGCTTAGATGAATCCCACTGGCACCCGATAGCGAATAAGCGGTGCTCCGAGCATTGCGGATCGTGTTCAGGAAGTCGCCGGAGCTGGCTATCTTTGGATGCTGGGTTCCCGCCCGAATGCCGAGCCCGAACCGAGCTTGGGCAATCGGCGTAACCGTTCCGGTCTGAATAATGCCTTGGACTTCCAGTTGGTCAAGCTGTTCGCGGATGATGATAAGAACGTCCGCCCGCTTGCCCCGACGGATATCATCAACCAGCACAGTGGTGGGAGACCATTGGACATGCGCAGGAACTCCCAATTTTTCCCAGGAGGGAAGGACGTCGCGCTTGAAAGCAAGCTCGACCGCCAGTGTACTCATGATCTGCAAATTGCCGGCCATTTCTCTCCTCCGCAGAAACGAAGCCTCGCTTGCTCTTACAAGGCCGTTCTATTGGAGGAAGCAGCACCACAGACGTCAACGTAAGCGGCCGCCCTTTCACACCGTGAAAGTGTAATGGAATATCTTACGAGAACTGAGGATACCTACCCCTCAATCGAGCCGTCATGGTGGCCTCGAGAGTGCGTATGTTGTTCAGGTGCGCCAACGCTGCAATCTTATTCACGGATCCGGGCTAAGTCCTAGTCTGAGCTGCTGAAAGTGGTGGAGCACCCAGTGATCCCGCACTACACCAATTCCTCTGAAATTGATCTGCGTGCCTGCGCAACCAAGCGCCGGATCTCAATCGCACGATGAGCACCGATGGCCGTCAGCTCCGCGAAGTGGTGCTCTGGCTGATGAAGAGGTGCCGGAAGCTCGGCATTCCCTTCTTCGTCTATCTGGGTCACCGGTTCGGACTCAGTGCGCTAGCGGAGCGCTTCCCATTCCTTCCGGAACTCATGGTTGGACAGAGCGCCTGCGCCAGCCGACCCGGAGAACTGCCCCAGCTACTTGTTTAGGTAAGTGGGGCAAATTCCGGGGCAATGTGGCTCAGACACATTACTTGGCAACTGTTGTAGATAGCAGGGGCTACAACCAGACTATCGTCTGTAGACCAGCTGCCCCGCAATCTGCCCCACTTATCCGGAGATCTGCCCCAATTACCTTGTTTAGGTCCACCCAAGATAAGCAATAATCTCTAGCTGCACGCCGCCATCACCGCAGTTATCAACACAGTTGCGGATCAGCGACCGATGTAAGGATTGTTCATCTGTATCCGGTAAAGCCTGCCTGTCGGAAGTACTTGCTAGGGGTCGTCAGAAGCCCGTTCTGTGTCCCGAAAGGCTGCTCTCAAACGGCTTTGGACTACAGGAGTGCTGCGCTGACAGGAGGCACGGGCCTCGTATCTGGCGCCCCTGCCCTTCTCAAAAACAGCGCCAATCAGCGACCCTTGCCTTTGAAAACATCCACAAACGGCCGTTTCAACGACGCATCCATTATTGTAGAACCGTCCTGCCGGAACGGATTTCCCGATCAAGGGCGCCTTCACGCCAAGGCGGGCACCGGCGTCATGCAGGCCCGGGCCACGGCCTGCCGGTCGAAGCTGAAGGTGGCGCTGCAGCCCGCGGCGTGGGCCGCCAGGGCGATCAGATGGTCGGAAAAGCCCGCCCCGCCCTGCCGATACCGTTCGACGGCCAAGCCGATGCGGTCGGGGGACTCGACGACCACTTCCTGCGCGGCAAGCAGGGCGTCGACGGCGCTGGCAATATCGGCACGGGGCAGGCGATAGGCGCGTTCCAGCACCCAGACCAGTTCCACCAGGACCTCGCGGGACAGCCAGGCGGGATTGTCCTCGGTCAGACCCGCGAACAGGGCCGAGGCTTCCGCAGCCTGCTGGGGATCGTCGCGGACCAGGAACCGGACAAGGACATTGGTGTCCAGGGCGATCATTCGCCGCGCGCGCCCTCGGCCACGGCGCGGTCCATGTCCTGCAGGGACAGGGGTTCCTGACCCTCTCGGCGCAGCATGCCCGCCAAACCTGCCACGGGAACCGTCCGCATCAGGCGGACCTGCCCATCATCCAGGATGACATAGCGCAGCCGGTCCCCCGGCGACAGGCCAAGCGCCTGCCGCACCGCCTTGGGAAGGGTCGTCTGGCCCTTGGTCGTGACGCCGGATTCGGACATGACGATGTTCCTTCTTGATGCAGTTCCTTACCTTTACAGAAAACGCATTGCAGGGGCAACCACAGGGATGGGCCATGCGCAGGCCGCCGCCAGAAAGAGACTTGCCAGAATCGGAAAAGGGCACAATAACTTACGCAGGAAACTGAATAAGACGGCTAAAAGCGTAACCACGCCGCAGCCAACCGGGAAGGGGGCGCCATGGGGGCTGCGCAGCTGAAGACGCGGATCGACAAGCTGGTGGGGGCCCATGCCGCCGCCTTGTCCGAACGGCTGCAAGCCCATCGTGAACAGCTTTTCCCCCCCGATGCCAAGCGCGAATTGCGCAAGTTCACCAGCGGAGAGGTGGCGGACCTGCTGGGGGTTAAGGACGCCTATCTGCGCAAGCTGGATCTGGAAGGCAGGGGGCCGTCGCCCGAAACCCGCGCGGGGGGACGGCGCTACTATACGCCGGCCGATATCCAGGCCTTGCGGGAACTGCTTGAAAAGGGGGCGAAATCCCCCGGGACATATCTGCCCGGCCGGCGCGGGGACGACCATCTTCAGGTCATCACGGTCATCAACTTCAAGGGCGGTTCCGGCAAGACCACCACGGCCGCGCATCTGGCGCAGAAGCTGGCCCTGGACGGCTATCGGGTGCTTGGCATCGACCTGGACCCGCAGGCAAGCCTGTCGGCCCTGCACGGGATCCAGCCCGAATTCGACCTGCCCGACGGCGGCACGATCTATGATTCCATCCGCTATGACGACCCGGTGCCGCTGCGTGCGGTGATCCAGAAGACCTATTTCACCAATCTGGACCTGATCCCCGGCAACCTGGACCTGATGGAATTCGAACACGCAACGCCCATGGCTTTGCGCGAACGGTCCGGAAACTATTTCTTTACCAGGATTGGCGATGTTCTGGCCGAGGTCGAAGGCGACTATGACGTCGTCGTGATCGACTGCCCTCCGCAACTGGGGTTCCTGACCATGTCCGCGCTGTCGGCGGCCACGGCCATCCTGGTGACGGTTCATCCGCAGATGCTGGACGTGATGTCGATGTGCCAGTTC
The DNA here is from genome assembly GCF_002901215.1 of Paracoccus sp. SY. NCBI lineage: Bacteria > Pseudomonadati > Pseudomonadota > Alphaproteobacteria > Rhodobacterales > Paracoccaceae > Paracoccus > Paracoccus sp. SY. The sequence goes on from NZ_NWMQ01000041.1 coordinate 6,617, forward strand.
CTGCTGATGACCTCGAACCTGCTGGGGGTGGTGGCCGAGGCGGGGGGCGACATGGACTATGACTGGATGCGCTATGTCGTGACGCGCTATGAACCCGGCGACGGGCCGCAGAACCAGATGGTCAGCTTCATGCGGTCGATGTTCGGGGACCATGTGCTGAACCACCCGGTGCTGAAATCCACCGCCATTTCCGACGCGGGGATCACCAAGCAGACGCTCTACGAGGTGGAAAAGTCCCAGTTCACCCGCGCGACCTATGAACGCGCCATCGAAAGCCTGAATGCCGTCAACGGCGAGATCGAGGGACTGATACAGGCGGCCTGGGGCCGCAAGGGGGGATGATGGCACGCAAGGATCTGCTGAAGAACCTGATGACGGCGCCCGTCCCCGACGATGGCCGGGCCCCCCTGCCCCGGTCGGATCGCGGCGCCATCGGCGCGGTGTCCAAATCCATCAACGAACTGAAATCCCGGGCGATCATCGAGGTTCCCGCCGACATGATCGACGATGCCGGGATCGAGGACCGGCTGGACGACGACCCCGCCGGGATCGAGGCGCTGATGTCCTCGATCCGGGAATACGGCCAGCAGGTCCCCGTGCTGCTGCGCCATTCTCCCAATGTCGAGGGGCGCTATGACATCGTCTTCGGACGCCGCCGGGTGGCCGCGCTGCGCAGGCTGGGGCTGCCCGTCAAGGCCATGGTGCGCAGCCTGAACGACCGGGAACTGGTGGTCGCGCAGGGTCAGGAAAACTCGGCCCGCAAGGACCTGAGCTTTATCGAGAAGGCGAATTTCGCCCGGCAGATGGTCGCCGCGGGCTATGACCGCAAGCTGGTCTGCGACGCGCTATCGATCGACAAGACGGTGATCTCGCGGATGCTGACGGTGGTCGAGGCCCTGCCCGACCGGCTGATCCGCGCGATCGGGGCGGCACCCTCGGCCGGGCGCGACCGCTGGCTGGCCCTGGCGCAGAAGGCCCAGGGACGGCCGATCGAGGATCTGGTGCCGCTGGCGGTCGGCCCGGATTCCGACAGGCGCTTTGCCGCCGTCCTGTCGGCGCTGAACAGCCCCCCTGCCCGGCCTGCGGCGCAGGTTCTGGCATCCGCCGACGGGGCCACGCTGGGACAGGTCCGGCGCAGCAAGGCGAAAACGGTGATCGAACTGGACCGGGGCGGGCATGACTTCGCCGACTGGCTGATCGACCGCATGGCAGAGCTTCACCGCGACTGGCAGAAGGGCCGGTCGTGATGGACATCGAAGGGCAACAACCAAGGAGGCACAGGACGGCAAAAGAAAAGCCCCCCAGGACATGACATCCCAAAGGGCCGTTCTCTCGATCTAGCACCTCGAAGATAGCGGCTGAAGTTGACGGCTGTCAACACCGTCGGTCCCGGCGGACGCAATTCCTTTGCCTTGTGACATCACGAATGAGGCATATTTCCACGACGCCCCCGGGGCGCCGGACGCAACCGGCTGGCCTGATGGCTGCCGGGGGGCCGGCAACCGCCCCCTGCCCTTCGGCCGACAAATGGGCCTTGCTGCAGGCCCTGACCGATGGCCGCGATGCCTTTGGCCTGACGGATCGCAACCTGGCGGTCCTGTCGGCGCTGCTGTCCTTTCATCCGGCGCGCGACCTGCGCGACGGCGCGCCGACGGTCTTTCCGTCAAACGCCTCGCTGTCGTCGCGGCTTCACGGGATGCCGGAAAGCACGCTGCGCCGCCATCTGTCAGCCCTTGTTGCGGCAGGCATGATCCGGCGGCAGGACAGCCCCAATGGCAAGCGCTATGCCACCCGCGACGGCAACGGCCGGATCGACCATGTCTTCGGCTTCGATCTGCGCCCCCTGCTGCAGCGCGCGGCCGAGATTGCCCAGGCCGCCGACCAGGCCAGGGACAGGGCGCGGCATATGCGCCGGATGCGGCAGACCATTTCCCTGCTGATGCGGGATGCCGCCATGCTGTCCGACGGCGTGGCGCCGTGCCAGGCGCGGTTGGCCGATCTGCAACGATTGATGCGGCGCAAGCTGGACCTTGACGCGCTGAGCGACCTGGAAAGCCGTCTGCGCCGATTGCTGGCGGACATGGCCCGGCAAGCGGAACCCGCGCCGGAAATGAGCGCCAATGACAGCCAAAATGAGCGTCACCATCATAATACAGACTCTGATATCCTTGAATCTGAAAAGGGCCGGGAACAGGATGAACTGCCGCCGCTGGCCGCGATCCTGAAGGCAGCGCCGGAAATCGAAACCTATGCGGCAGCGCCGCTGAGAAGCTGGCGCGATCTGGTCGGGGTTGCGGATTTCATCCGTCCCATGCTGGGGATCACCGCCGAGACCTGGGCCTTTGCCCGGCGCAGCATGGGCGAGGGCAGGGCGGCCGTTGTGCTGTCCTGCATCCTGCAGCGGTTCGCCAGCATCCGAAACCCCGGCGCCTATCTGCGGCGTCTGGCGCAAAGCGAAGATTTCCGGGTGGGGCCGATGGTGATGGCGCTGCTGCGGAACCGCGATGCGGTTGCTGCGTCCAGTTGACAGATGTCAACTTTGGGTCCGGTGGTTCTGGGGAAGCCCGTCGGGGCAGGGTGGTCCCGCCGCGCGACGGCGGCAGGACCTTGGGCGTCAGACCGGCTTGCGGGTCGGGGTCGCGCCGGGCAGTTCGATGTTGATCTCGAGGCTGGACATCTGGTCGCCGCGTTCCATGCGGACATCGACCTCCTTTTCCCCGATCGGGACATATTTGCGGATCGCCGCGATGATGTCGCGTTGCAGCATGGGCAGGTAATCGGCCTCGGCGGTGCCGCTGCTGCGTTCATGCGCAAGAAGGATCTGCAGCCGGTCCTTGGCGGTCTGGGCTGTCTGGGTCGGGCGCGGCTTGCGGACAAAGCTGAACAGGTTCATGACGCACGCTTGAACAAACGCTGGAACAGGCCGGGGCGGCGTTCGCCCTGGATGCGCATCTCGACCTGGGTGCCGGTCAGACGGGCCACCGCATCCTCATAGGCGCGGGACGCGGCCGAAGGTTCGTCCAGGACCACTGGCGTGCCGACGTTCGAGGCCTTCAGGATCGCCTTGCTTTCCGGGATCACGCCCAGAAGCGGCACGGCCAGGATCTCCAGCACGTCCTCGACGGTCATCATCTCGCCGCCGTCCACGCGGTCCTGGTCATAGCGGGTCAGCAGGACCTGGGCCTTGATCGGCTCGGCGCCGTCGGTTTCGGCGCGGCGGGTCTGGCTGCTGAGCAGGCCCAGGACGCGGTCGCTGTCGCGCACGGAGGACACTTCGGGATTTGTCACGACCACGGCCTCGTCGGCGTAATACATCGCCATCTGGGCGCCGCGCTCGATCCCGGCGGGGCTGTCGCAGATGATATAGTCGAACTCGGCCTTCAACTCGGTCAGGATCTGCTCGACACCCTCCTTGGTCAGGGCGTCCTTGTCGCGGGTCTGCGAGGTCGGCAGGATGAACAGCGTGTCCAGCCGCTTGTCCTTGATCAGCGCCTGCTTCAGCTTGGCGTCGCCCTGGATGACGTTGATGAAGTCGAAGACCACGCGGCGTTCGCAGCCCATGATCATGTCCAGGTTGCGCAGACCCACGTCGAAGTCGATCACGACCGTCTTGAACCCCTGCTTCGCCAGCCCGGCGGAAATTGCCGCGGACGAGGTCGTCTTGCCGACGCCCCCCTTGCCCGAGGTGATCACGATGACCCGCCCCAGGGGCGCGTCCTTCTTGGCTTCAGGCGTCATGCAATTACCTCCATGCGCAGTTTCTCGTTCTCCAGGTAGATGTGGGTGCAGCGTTGGCGGGCGGCGTCGTCCAGCGAGTCGCTGGTCTGGTAAAGCCCTGCAATCGCTATCAATTCCGCGTCCAGGCTTTGACAGAAGATATGCGCGTTCTCGTTGCCGTGGCAGCCCGCCATGGCCCGGCCGCGCAAGGTGCCATAGACGTGGATGTTGCCCGCCGCGATCAGTTCCGCGCCCGAGGCCACCGATCCGATCACCGTCAGGTCGCCCTGTTCGGCCACGATCATCTGGCCCGACCGGACGGGCGAACGGATGACCTTGGTTTCGGCGGGGCGGGCAGGGGCGGCGGGCTGGGCCGGGCCGCTTCTGCGGGGCAGGGGGGCGTCGCGGCCGGTGTTCACCGCGATCAGGCCCAGGTCGCGCAGCGCCGCCGGATCGAAGCCATCGCCGTTCTGGATGCCGAAGACCTGCAATCCCTGCTGGCGCAGCTTGTCCAGCAGGGCGCAGATGCGGTCGGGGTCGGCCGTTTCGGGCGCCTGTGCCAGATCCAGGACCACGGGGGCGCCGGAAAAGAACTGCGGTGTCCTGCCCAACTGCTCCTCGAGCTGGGCGTGGAACCGGTCATCGGCGATCCCGTTGTCGATGCGAAGCGTCAGAACGGTCAGGAAGCGGCCGCGCACCTGGAAGGCGGCGGTCCTTGCAGGCGGCGCGACGGGCCTGGCACGGGCGTATTCATCTGACACGTCGAACACTCTGCTCCTGCTCTGGCGGGTCGCGACTCGGGTCGCGCCGCTCTTGTTTGAAAGGGCATTTCCCACGAAGCATACGGCCTGCGAAAGACGGCGCCCCGCGCGATGGCGGGATCCTGCCTATGCCCGCCGGGCGGCCTTGCCTTGCGCGGCCTGCCATGTTCGCCCCCGGAGGCCGCAGGACCGGACGGGTTGACAAATCCGGGCCGTGTCCATGTTTTGCACGCAAAACGGGAAATCTGATCACATGGACAAAATCGAGACCTTTCTGGGGACCCTGGGCGGCATCGTCTGGGGACCGTTCCTGCTGATCCCGCTGCTGCTGGGGACGGGCATCTATCTGACCTTCCGGCTGGGCGGGATCCAGTTCCTGCGCCTGGGTGCCGCGCTGCGGCTGGGCCTGATCAAGCGCAAGGACGACGATGCCGAAGGCGACATCTCGCAGTTCCAGGCGCTGACCACGGCCATGGCGGCCACGGTCGGCACCGGCAACATCGTGGGCGTGGCCACCGCCATCGGCATCGGGGGCCCGGGCGCGCTGTTCTGGATGTGGGTGACGGCGCTTCTGGGCATGGCGTCCAAGTATTCCGAGGCCTTCCTGGGCGTGCGCTTCCGCACCACCGACGCCGCGGGCGAGAAGTCGGGCGGGCCGCAATATTACCTGGAACGCGGCATTCCCGGCGGCCTGGGCCGCATCCTGGCGCTGTCCTTCGCGATCTTCGCGGTCTTTGCCTGCTTCGGCATCGGCAACATGACGCAGGGCAATTCCATCGCCTCGAACCTGGAACGCAGCTTCGCGGTGCCGACCTGGGTGACGGGGGCGGTGCTGGCGGGCCTGACGCTGGTGGTGCTGGTGGGCGGCATCAAGTCCATCGGCCGCGTCACGGCGGGCTTCGTGCCGGCGATGATCCTGTTCTATGTGCTGGGGGCGCTGTATATCCTGGGCGCCAATGCCGGCGACGTTCCGGCGGCATTCGCGCAGGTGTTTTCCCAAGCCTTTTCCGGCACTTCGGCCGTGGGCGGGTTTCTGGGATCGACCATCATGATCGCGGTGCAATACGGCGTGGCGCGGGGGATCTTCTCCAACGAATCCGGGATGGGGTCGGCGGCCATCGCCGCCGCCTCGGCCCAGACGACGCATCCGGTGCGCCAGGGGCTGGTGTCGATGACCCAGACCTTCATCGACACGATCATCGTCGTGTCCTGCACCGGCCTTGTCATCATCACCACCGGCGTCTGGAACCAGACCGACCCCGCCACCGGGCAGCAGATCTCGGCCTCGATCATGACGGGCGAGGCCTTCACCCATGGCCTGCCCGGCCAGTGGGGCCACTGGATCGTCACGATAGGCCTTGTGATGTTCGCCTATTCCACCATCCTGGGCTGGGCCTATTACGGGGAACGCAACGTGGAACGCCTTGTCGGGCGCCGGGGCGTGATGCCCTTCCGGGTGCTGTTTTCCGCCGTGGTCTTCTTCGGCTGCACGGTGCAGCTGGGCGTGGTGTGGAACTTCTCGGACGTGATGAACGGGTTGATGGCGATCCCGAACCTGATCGGGCTGCTGATCCTGTCCGGCCTGATCGCGCGCGAGACGCGCCATTACCTGCGCCATGACCCCAAGCTGGAAGCGTCCCGCGCCGAGATCGAGGCCTTCATGCAGGGCCAGCCGGGATGGGAGGAGTGGAAGGCGTCCGAGCGTTCCGTCCACCGCTAAGGGTGATGCGACACAAGAAAGGGGCCGGAGAACCGGCCCCTTTTTCCTTGCCTGTCCCCGTCAGGAACCGGCCGCCTGCGACCGGTGGGGCGCCTTCTCGGGTGCCCCCGGCAGCCCGCCCAGGACCTCCTCGGCGGTGGTCTGGCGGTTCTTGACGGAACTGGTCCACTGGCCCCAGACGGTCGGGTCGATCTTGTCGCCATTCGCGCCCAGGTTTTCCAGGCGGCGCTGATCCTCGTCGGTCAGGACCTGGCCGGGCAGGGGGGCCAGGTGCTTGAGGTCGGCGGCGGTGATGCCCAGCATCTCGCCCACGCGGGTGCCATAGTCGTCATGGACCATCAGGAAATGCCAGACCATGCGTTCCTGCACGTCGCGTTCGCACTGGCCCAGCAGCGTGCCCATGTTCAGCACCAGGTCGTCGCGTTCCCAGTCCATCATCGTGCAGTAACGCCCGCGCGCCTGGACATAGTCGTTGCGCCGTTCCAGCACGCTGCGGGTCAGGCGGCCCCGGATCTCGGGCGGGTTGTTGGGGGCCTCGCGCTGCGCTTCCTGCAGCCCGTCATGGATCGAGGGCTCATAGTTCACATGCGGGTTCTGCCCCGGCGCGATGTCGCGGCCAAAGGACATCTGCCCCCCGTCATAGTTGGTGGCGACCTTGGCGTTCTTGGCGCGGTTCACCGGCAGTTGCAGATAATTGGTGCCGACCCGGTACCGCTGCGTGTCGGAATAGGAAAAGGTCCGCCCGACCAGCATCTTGTCGTCGGAAAAGTCCAACCCGTCCACCAGCACGCCCGTGCCCATGGCGATCTGCTCGTTCTCGTCGAAGAAGTTCTCGACGTTGCGGTTCAGGGTCATCACGCCGACATGGCGCAGCGGAAAGTCCTTTTCCGGCCAGATCTTGGTGTCGTCCAGCGGATCCCAGTCCAGTTCGGGATGGTCGTGATCCTCCATGATCTGGACATACATGTCCCATTGCGGATAGTCGCCGCGCTCGATCGCGGTGAACAGGTCCTTCGAGGCGGAGCCGAAGTCCTTGCCCTGCACCTTCTCGGCCTCGGCCGCGGTCAGCGATGCGATGCCCTGGCGCGGGTGGAAGTGGTATTTCACCAGCACCGTGTCGCCCGCCGCGTTCACCATCTTGTAGGTGTTCACGCCGAAGCCTTCCATGTGGCGATAGCTGGCCGGGATGCCGCGCGGGCTGAACAGGTGCGTCAGCATGTGCATCGACTCGGGCGTCTGGCTCATGAAGTCGAAGATGCGGTTGGGTTCCTGGCGGAAGGTCACCGGGTCGGGCTTCAGCGAATGGATCACGTCGGGAAACTTGATCGCGTCGCGGATGAAGAAGATCGCCAGGTTGTTGCCGACCAGATCCCAGTTGCCATCCTCGGTATAGAACTTGACGGCGAAGCCGCGCGGGTCGCGCGCCACCTCGGAACTGTCGCGGCCGCCAATCACGGTGGAAAAGCGGATCGCCAGCGGCGTCTTCTTGCCCTTGTCCTGGAACAGCTTGGCGCGGGTGTATTTGGACGCGGGCTCGTCGCCGATCATGCCGGTCGCCTCGAATTCGCCATAGCAGACGAAGCCGCGCGCATGGACCACCCGTTCGGGGATCCGTTCGCGGTCGAAATGGGTGATCTTTTCCAGGAAGTGATAGTTTTCCAGCGTCGCCGGGCCGCGCGGGCCGACCGTGCGCTGCGACTGGTTGTTGGTGATCTGGTGGCCCTGCCGGTTCGTCAGGGTCTTTTTGCCGTCCGGGGCTTGGTCTTCCATGGCTGTTCTCCGTACTGCGAAGGGAAAGGGCAGGGCAGATGACGCGGGCGCAAGCGGTTCGCCCGTGCCGCTGCCCGGCCCGGCCTGTCTTGCCGCACCAACGCAGACCGGCCATGTCCCGATCCCTTTAATCTGCCGGTCGGGTCACGAAAGCGCCGTTGCCAGACCTTTCAGATCACGCCCGTCAGCGCATTCCGGTCAGCTTCGCCACATCCACGAATTCGCGGACCTGGCGCGAACGGTTCGACCGCTTCCAGGCCAGGACGGTGCTGATGCGGAAGCGCGGATGGATGATGGGCCGCACCTCGACGCTGCGGCCCAGGAAGCCGATCAGGCTTTCGGGATAGATGGTCACCCCCAGCCCCGCCGCGACCAGGCCCAGCAGGGCCAGCGTGTTGGACGCCTCGATGGCGATGTTCAGGGATATCCCCTCGGCGCTGAACAGGTTGGACAGGCGCCAGCGGTATTCCTCCCATTCGTGGGTGTCGCCCAGGATGATGTCCTGGGCCGCCAGATCGGCGGGCGTGACCACCGGCAGGCGCAGCAGGGCGTGGTTGCGCGGCGTCACCACATACAGCGGGTCGGTGGACAGCGTCAGGCTGTGGTAATCGGTATGGTCGAACGGCCCGATCATGTAGCCCAGGTCGATCTCGTCATTGGCCAGGGCGATCTTCTGGCCCTGCGTGCGGATATAGCGGATCTTCAGGTCCACATGCGGATGGGCTTGGCGGAACCGCGCCACCGCCGCCGGCATCAGTTCCGTCGCCGCGAATGCCATATAGCCCACGTTCAGCGTCCCCAGCTTGCCTTCCGCGATCCGCCGGGCCAACTGGATCGAATCCTCGTATCCCCGCAGCAGATGGGCGTTGTCGTCATAGAAGCTGCGCCCGGCCTGGGTCAGCCGCACCTCGCGCGTGGTGCGTTCCAGAAGGCGGAAACCCAGCGTCGCCTCCAGCTTCTGGATGCGGCGGCTGAGCGCGGACTGGTCCAGGTGCAGGCGTTCGGCCGCCCGCCGAAAGCTGAGTTCCTGGGCAAGGGTGACGAAGGAATGAACATTCTCGATGCCGGAATGATCGCTCATGGAATGTCACCCCCTGATTGATGCGTAAGGCGCATGAATAATTGCTGACACGCCATTTCCCTTGGGTCAAGGAACCACGGAATATGATCCCCAGAGCAGCGGATCATCGGCCCGCACGGGGATTGAAGACGGCTCGGGACACAAGGGCGCAGCCCTGCCAACCAAGACAAGGATCACGAGAATGAGCGAAGTGGACACCAAGGAACTGGACCGCCTGCTGCAGGAAGCCTTTGACACCGCCAGCAAGCTTTACAAGGAACGCGGCTTCCAGCGTCGCGTGGGCTTCGGCAAGCGTCCGGCCCTGGTCAGCGTGGACCTGGCCAATGCCTGGACCCGTCCGGGCAACCCCTTCACCTGCGACCAGGAGAAGATGGACAACGAGATCATCCCGGGGATGCAGAAGCTGCTCAAGGCGTTCCGCGCCCAGAACCTGCCGGTCGTCCACGTCACCACCGCATACGAAATCACCGACCGCAATGCCGATTTCACCGACATGGGCCTGTGGCACAACAAGATCCCCGTGGATGTGGTGGACCTGAAGAACAAGGACCTGTGGGCCATCGACAGCCGCATCGCCCCGGTCGAAGGCGAATACACGCTGCTGAAGAAGCGCGCCTCGTCCTTCCACGGCACGGAACTGGCGGGCATCCTGCGGGCCAACAACGTGGACACGATCCTGGTCACGGGCGTCACCGCCTGCGCCTGCGTGCGCCAGACGATCTGCGACGGCATCGCCGACGGCTTCCGCACCATCGCGGTCAAGGAGGCGATCGGCGACCGGGTGCCGGGCGCGGTGGCCTGGAACCTGTTCGACATCGACGCCAAGTTCGGCGACGTCCACACCGTCGATGAATGCGTGGCTTACATCGACAGCCTCGGCGCCCAGAAGATCGCGGCGGAATAAGCACTCCCCCCTGCGCCGGCCCTTGTGGCCGGCGCCTTTTTACAGCGCCCCCGAAGACGGGCGCGAGCCAACCAACACAGAGAGGTGTCACATGGCCAGGATTGGCGTCGATGTGGGTGGGACAAATACCGATCTTGTCCTTGAATGCGCAAAGGGTGTCTTTTACCACAAGGTTCCGACCACGCTGAAGAACCAGTCGATCGGCGTCGTCCAGGGGGTGCAGGGGATCTGCACCATGGCGGGCATCGACCCGGCCGAGGTGGAGACCATCGTCCACGGCACCACCACCGCCACCAACATCACCATCGAACACAATGGCGCGGAATGCGGGATGATCACCACGCATGGCTTCCGCGACATCCTGCATATCGGGCGCCACAAGCGCCCCTATAACTTCAGCCTGCATTTCGACGTGCCCTGGCAAAGCCAGCCGCTGGTCAAGCGCCGCAACCGCATCGCCGTGCGCGAACGCATCCTGCCGCCGACCGGAGAGATCGCCGAGCCCCTGGACGAACAGGCCGTGCGCGACGCCTGCGCCTTGTTCCGCAAGCGCGGCATCAGTTCGGTCGTGATCGGCTTCATGTTCAGCTTCCTCAACGACGCCCACGAGGCCCGCGCGAAAGAGATCGTGCTGGAGGAGATCCCCGGCGCCTATGTCACCATGTCGTCGGAACTGGCCCGCGTGATGCGGGAATACGAACGCTTCTCGACCGCGGCGATGAACTGCTATGTCGGGCCCAAGACCGCCTATTACCTGCGCGACCTGGATGCCCGCCTGCGCGAGGCGGGCGTCACCTCGAAGCTGCGGATCATGCAGTCGAACGGCGGCGTGTCCACGGTTGACAGCTGCGCCCGCCGCCCGATCCGCATCCTGATGTCCGGCCCCGCGGGCGGCGTCATCGGCGGCGCGTCCGAAGGAGAGATGGCGGGCACGCCCAACATCATCACCGTCGATATCGGCGGCACCTCGGCCGATATTTCCACCATTCCCGGCGGCCAGTTGAAGATCATGAATCAGCGCGACACCTATGTGTCGGGCTATCCGGTGCTGACGCCGATGATCGACCTTGTGACCATCGGCGCGGGCGGCGGTTCGGTGGCCTTCATCGACGAGGCGGGCGCCTTCAACGTGGGTCCGCGTTCCGCCGGGTCCGAACCCGGTCCCGCCTGCTATGGCCGGGGCGGAGAGGAGCCGACCGTCACCGACGCGCAGATCGTGCTGGGCCGTCTGGACCCCGACATGGCGCTTGGCGGCGACCTGCGGCTGGACGCGGACCTTGCCCGCAAGGCGGTCGAGGAGAAGATCGCCAAGCCCCTGGGCATGTCCGTGAAGGACGCGGCGCTTGGCATCATCAAGATCATCAACAACAACATGGCGTTGGCGATCCGGTCGAACTCGGTCGCGCGCGGCATCGACCCGCGTGAATTTTCCATCATGCCCTTTGGCGGCGCCGGTCCGCTGCATGGCGTGGCCCTGGCCGAGGCGGTCAGCGCGCGCGACGTGATCGTGCCGGTGGCGCCGGGCATCACGGCGGCCGTGGGCCTGCTGAAGACCGACCTGCAATACGAACATACCGAGGCCGGGATCCTGATCCTGAACACCGCCACGGATGCCGACATCGACCGCATCAACGGCCATATCGAACGGCTGTGCCAATGCGTCCATGACGAACTGGATGCCGACGGCATCGCCCGCGCGGACCAGTCGCTGAAGATCATCGCGGAATGCCGTTACCAAGGGCAGGGCTTCGAACTGCGCGCGGATTTCCCCGACGGGCCGCTGACCCAGGACAACAAGCAGGTCATCATCGACAGCTTCCACGACGCGCATGAAAAGGATTACGGCTATGCCTATCGCAAGGCCGAGGTCGAACTGATCACGCTGCGGGTCATCGGCTCCGCCAGCGTGCGCCGGATCGAGATCCCCAAGGTGCAACCCACCGACGGATCCTCGATCGACCGGGCGCTGATGTTCGTGCGCCCGACCACCTTCGACTGCGGCCGGACGCTGGAAACGCCGCGCTATGACCGCACGAAACTGTTCGCGGGGGATCGCGTGCCGGGGCCCGCGATCCTGATCCAGCACAATTCCACCACCCTGGTTCCGCCCGGCTATGTCGCCGAGACGCTGGACTTCGGCAACACGCGCATCAGCAAGGGGGCCTGACATGAACCAGATGACCAAGATCACCGAGGTCGATCCGATCACGCTGCAAGTGATCCGTGGCGCCTTCGAAACCATCGCCGAGGAAATGGGCCATGTCCTTTACCGGATGTCCTTTTCCTCGATCATCCGGGAAAGCCAGGATCTGGGCGCGGGGCTGTTCGACACGAACTTCAACACGCTCTGCGAATCCGAATCGACGCCGATGCATATCGGGTCCATCCCCGGATACCTGCGCGGCATCGCCGAGACGCTTGAGGACGGCGAATGGTATGAAGGCGACGCGGTGGTCCACAACCACCCTTATCACGGGTCGTCCCACACGCCGGACCTGGCCATCGTCGTGCCGGTCTTCTTCCACGGGCGGCTTGTGGGCTTTGCCGGGAACACCGCGCATCATGTCGATATCGGCGCCGCCACGCCGGGCCTGATCATCGACGTGCCCGATGTCTATGCCGAGGGGATGCTGTTCGCGGGCACCAAGCTTTACCGCAAGGGCGAACCCAACAACGCCATGTGGAACTATATCCGCCGCAATTCCCGCGCGGCGGGGCAGCTGGTGATGGATATCGAGGCGCAGATCGCATCGGCCCGCCTGGGCGCGCGCCGCTTCGTCGAACTGCTTGAGAAATACGGCGAGGATATCGTCTTCGGCGCGGCCAACCAGCTGATGGATTACGCCGAGCGCATGACCCGCCAGCGGATCAGCGAAATCCCCGACGGCGATTACACCGCCGAAGGCTGGCTGGACGACGACGGCCGCAACCGCGACCAGCGGCTGAAGGTCAAGGTCACCGTCCGCGTGCGCGGGGACGAGGTCGAGGTGGACCTGACCGGGTCCGCCGACCAGACCCCCACCGCCTATAACGTGCCCTTCGAAGGGTCCACCAAGGTCGCGGCCTATGCGGGGTTCCGCAAGCTGCTGCTGGACGCGGCCACGTCCGACACGCGGGTTCCGTCGAACGAGGGATCCTTCCGCCCGATCAAGGTCACCGCGCCCCTGGGGTCGATCTTCAACCCCCGCGCGCCCGCATCGGCGGAAGCCCGGTTCACCCAGTGCAACCGCATGATCGACCTCATCATCCGGGCGCTCGCCCCGGTGATGCCCGAACAGGTGATCGCGGGGTCTTCCGCCTCGATCAGCTTCGCGGCCTATTCGGGGGTGCGTCCCTCGGGCGATTACTGGGTGTTTCTGGAGGTGAACGAGGGCGCCTATGGCGGGCGGCCGCGCAGCGACGGGCCGGACAGCATCGACAACCTGATGGCCAATACCCGCAACAACCCGCTGGAAGACCTGGCGATGCATATCCCCATGATCTGCGACCGCTATGAATTGCGCGACGACGCACCTCCGGGGGCGGGGGAATTCCGGGGCGGCATCGGCGTGGTCAAGGCCCAGCGGGTGCTGACGCCCGCCTTCATCACCCACGAATCCGAACGCCATACCGACGCGCCCTGGGGCATCTTCGGCGGCGAGGACGGGGCCTGCGGGCGCTGCACCATCAGCAACCCGAACAGGCCGGGCGAGGAAAAGGAGATGCATTCCAAATTCTCGGGCCTGGCGGTGGGGGCGGATGACGTGATGACCTATTACAGCCCGAACGGCGGCGGCTATGGCAACCCGCTGAACCGCGCCCCCCGCAAGGTGCTGGAGGATGTCCTGGACGGGTTCTGTTCGCCCAGGGATGCCCGAGAGGTCTATGGCGTCGCCATAGACCTTGAAACCGAGACGGTGGACATGGCGACCACCGAAAAGCTGCGCTTCGCGATGCAGCGCCACGACTGACCGCAGGGGGCCGCATCGCGCGGCCCCTTCGCATTTCGCAAGAAGAACGGCCGCGCGGGGTGATCCACCGCGCGACGGTCGCATCTGTCCATCACACAGGGATAAGCATCATGACAATGACACAAGACGGCCTGTCCGCCGGACGGGACCGCACCGCCCTGATCGAGGAAAGCATCCTGCCCACGCAGGCCAGCCAGCGGCCCATCGGCACGCTGGGCTATGCCTGGATCTGGGTGGGGATCGCGGTCATCATCGCCACCTATTCGCTGGGGGCCACCGGCATCCAGGGCGGCTTCGACCTGGCCACGGTCGCGCTGACGATCGGGCTTGCGAACCTGGCCATCGGCGCGCTGATGCTGGCCACGGCCGACATCGGCACCGAACACGGGCTGTCCTTCGCGGTCTATCTGCGCGCGCCCTTCGGCATCCACGGCACGCATCTGCCCGCCGTGTCGCGGGGCATCGTGGCGGCGATGTGGTTCGGCATCCAGACCTATCTGGGCGCGCTCGCGCTGAACGGGATAGGCGAATACTTCCTGGGCTTTTCCAACTGGTTCCTGTGGTATGCGATCTTCGCCGCCGTGCAGGTCGCCAACACCATGCTGGGCATCAAGTCCGTGGAACGGCTTGCATCCCTTGCCGCGCCCGCGATCATCGCGATTTCCGTCTGGATGTATTTCACGCTGGAAGGCATCGCGGAAACCAAGGGCCTCAACATCTGGACCTTCCGGGCGGAAGGGCAGGCATCCCTGATCGTGCTGTTCATCGCCAACATGAGCTTCTGGTCCACCATGGCGATCGACATCCCCAACCTGACGCGCTTCGTGAAGACCCGCACCGGCACCCGCAGCTTCCTTCAGCGCAACAAGGCGATCTTCGTCGCGCAACTGGTGGCGCTGCCCGTCACCCAGGCGATGATCGCGGGCATCGGCGCGGTGTCCTTCATCGCCACCGGCAACTGGAACCCGGTCGAGGTGATCCAGGGCGACGCCCAGGGCATCGCGCTGCTGGTCCTGCTGATCCTGGTAGTGCTGGCGCAATGGTCCACCAACAACTCGGCCAACCTGATCCCGGCCGCGCTGACCTTCATCAACCTGGCGCCGCGCGTCATCAACTATCGCATGGCGGTGGTCATCGCGGGCGTGGTGGGCACGCTGTGCTTTCCCTGGCAGATCCTGGACAACCTGTTCGTCTTCCTGGGCTATTACGGGGCGTTCCTGTCGGCCATCGGCGGCATCATGGTCGCGGATTACTATGTCATCCGCCGCCGCCGCGTGAACGTGCCCGCGCTGTTCGACCCCGATGGGCAGTATCGCTATGCGCGCGGCTTCAACCTCGCCGGGCTGATCGCCTGGCTTCTGGCGGGGGCGGTCGCGGCCTGGTGGTCGGCCTTCGCCTTCGTGATCGGCTTTCCGCTGGGCTTCCTGCTGTATCTGGTGCTGATGCGGGCCCTGGTCCTGCCCCGGCACCGGCAGGCCGAACTGTCGGGCGGCCCGGATGATTTCCTGGCAGCCTCGGTCGGCATGGACTGGGTGCATCTGGGCGGCGGGCGCTTTGCCCGGACACCCTGCGGAACCGGCGGCGCCGAAGGGCGCGAAGACCTGTAAGTCGCGGCGGGCCGGGACCTTGCGTCCCGGCCTTGCCCCTTCGACGATCCCCCCCCGGTCAGCCGCTGGCCCCGTCCCGCGTGGCCGAAAGGGGCAGCGTGATGGTGCAGCGAACGCCCTGGGGCGTGAGTTCGTAGGCTCCAGACCCATTGATCTTCAGAGCCAGAACAGGACTGTTGCGGCGAGCGCGATGGCTGAGAAGAACGTCTCTGGGCAGCGGTCGTATCGAGTTGCGACACGCCTCCAGTCCTTCAGGCGGCCGAACATGATCTCGATGCGGTTGCGCCGCTTGTAACGCCGCTTGTCGTATTTCACAGTTTTCTTGCGGGACGACCTGCCCGGGATGCAGACGTTTATGCCTTTGTCCTCAATGGCCTCTCGCAGCCAGTCTGCATCATAGCCCCGATCCGCGAGCAGCCAATCGGCCTGTGGCAAGCTGCCCAGCAGTGCTGCCGCACCAGTGTAGTCGCTGACCTGTCCCGCCGACATGAAGAACCGGATCGGGCGGCCCTTGGCGTCGGTGACAGCATGCAACTTGGTGTTCATGCCTCCCTTGGTGCGCCCGATCTGCCAGCTACGCCCCCTTTTTTGGCACGCAGGCTGGAAGCCGTGCGATGCGCCTTGAGATAGGTGGCATCAATCATGATCGTCTTATGCTCGGCACCCTCGGCCGCCAGGCCCATCATGATCCGAGCGAAGACACCATTGTCGCTCCATCGCTTCCAGCGATTGTAGAGGGTCTTCACCGGACCATACTCCCTGGGTGCATCGCACCATCGCAAACCATTGCGGTTGATGAAGATTATGCCGCTGAGCACACGCCGATCATCAACGCGAGGCTTGCCATGGCTTTTGGGAAAGAACGGCTTCAAGCGCTCCATCTGCGCGTCGCTCAGCCAGAAAAGATTGCTCATGGATCAGGTCTCCTTGCGAAGCCTGAATCATGGCGAGCGCTCAGAAACAATGGGTCTGGAGCCTAGTAGGACCCGACGAAGCCATAATCCGCATACCAATCCTCGATGATCGGCAGCATGGCATCATAGATGCCGGGGTCCTGGACCTGGACGTCCCACACCTCTTGCGACTGGTCCATGTCGTTGCGCGAATAGAACAGGGACGTGTGCCGCGTCATCAGCAGGGACACGTCGGGCGAATTGTCCTGCAGCACCCAGTCGATCGCCTCGCCCAGGATGTTGTTGTTGCCCATGATCGCGTCGGTCGCGAAATGCACGTTGCGGCCGGCGGTCTGGGTGGCGATGACGGCGTCGTGGGTTCCACCCGTCACGACCTGCTGGAACAGAACCTGTCCCGTGCCGGTCATGTCCCTGAAATTGAGATAGGAGTTGTTGCCATAGGTGCCCACGACCTGATTGGCGGCATAGCCGTCCAGGATCGGATTGGCGGCACCCGTCGCCTGCAGCGTGATCCCGTTCGTGGCGCCGAAGCCTTCCAGCGTGACGCCCAGCAGTGATTTCATGCGGGCATAGGAATCCCCGGCGATCGCGGCCCCGGTTTCGTCATTGGTCAGGAAGTTGCCCGCGGCGATCAGCCCGACCCCGTAATTCTGGACGGCCGTCGCCAGGGACGATGCGATGGCCGAAACCTGGGCCGCCTTCGCGTGCGAGAAGCAGGGAAAGACGATCGCATCGTATCCGGCCAGTGCGGCAGGATCGAGAAGATCGGCTTCGTTCAGCAGATCAAAGGGAACACCTGCCTGCATGGCCTGGTTCTGGGCCGCCATGAACAGCTGCCCATAGGCGGTCTTGTCATAGAAGTTGGCGGCCGTGGTTTCCGAATAGACGATGGCGATGCGGGATTGGGGCGCATCGACCGGCACTGGCGGCGGCGGGGCACCGACGACCAGGTTCGCGCTGGCATAGTCGCCCGGCAGGAAGATCGTGTCGTTGACATCGGCCAGAACCCGCACCTGGGCCGGGTTTCCCGCAAGAAGGCTTTTGGGGACGGCAATCTCGAAGCCCGTGCCATCGGTGCTGCGGCCGAATGCCAGATCCGCCACGAAGGTGCCGCCCGCCGCGCCGGAATAGAGCTTGGCTTGCCCGTCGGCGGTGATGTTGATGTTGTATTCCGCCCCTCCGGCCCAGCCCCAGATCTTGTGGCCTGTCGAGGTGTTCAGATCGGTGTCCAGCCAGATGGTGGTATTCGCGCCGATCGCAGCCCCGTTCGAGGCGACGGCGAAGACATAGCTGTCGCCAGCGGCATCCTGCACAAGCCGGCCGCGCAGTTCGTGGCCCGACTGCGTGGCCAGCACGGTGCCAACCGCCCATTCCGCCAGCGAACCGTCCAGCGTGACGCCCCCCACCACGGCCGGAGGCGCCGATCCCACGACGAAATTGGCGGTGGCATAGCTGTTGGGAATGAAGACCGTGTCATTCACGTCGGCAAAGACCCGTATCGAGGCCGAGCCCCCCAGAAGCGCCTGATCGACCGCGAATTCGATGGTCGTGCCGTCCGCGCTGCGGGCATGGTTCAGTTCGGCCACCAGGGTCTGGCCGGCTGCTCCGCTGTAAAGCCGCGCGACCCCGTCGGCCCCGATGTTGATGTTGTATTCGGCGCCGGCAGCCCATCCCCAGACCTGGTAACCCGTCGCACCATTCCGGTCCGTGTCCAGCCAGATCGTCGTGTTCGTGCCGATCTGCACGCTGTCGCTGTCGATCGCGAATGTATAGGTGCCGCCCTGCAGATCCCCGTAAAGGGCATAGCCCGCCGTGCCCGTCGCGGCGCTGTCCAGGCGGGTGGACGCCGCCCAGTCGGTCAGATTGCCGTCGAGTGTCTTGCCGCCGGCCTGGACCTGGGGTTGGCTGCCGACGATGAAGTTCGCCGTGGCATAGGAGTTGGGCAGAAAGACCGAGTCGTTGACATCGGCATAGACCCGCACCGCGTTGGGGGTTCCTGCCAGCAGGCCACGGTCGATGCGGAATTCGAGGACGCGGCCGTCGCCGCTGCGGGCTTCCTCCAGCTCGGCCACCAGGGTCTGTTCCGGTCCGCCGGAATAAAGGCGTGCGGATCCATCCGCGGCGATCTCGACATTGTATTCCGCGCCACCGGCCCAGCCCCAGATCTGATAGCCGGTCGTCCGGTCAAGATCCGCATCAAGCCACAAGGTCGTGTTGTCGCCTATGGTGACGCTGTCGGCGGAAAGGGCGAAATACAGGTAATTGGCCTCGACCATGCCCCACAGGCCATAGCCAGGCGTTCCTGTCGCCGCCGTGTCCAGTCGCGCATTCGGGGACCATTCGCTGATGGAGCCATCGATCGTCGGCATCTGTGCTTTCCCTTCTGCTATGTGCGCGCTTGCCGCACCCGTTCGGGACAAGGATTCTTGCTGGTGATTATCCTGCGCCGATGCGATCCCGGGCAATTGGCGCGGCGGCCAATCGCCATCAGACTAGGGATGGCGGGCCCGCTAACACCAAAGAGGAATGAGCTTCGCCTAACGGTTACTGCGTCCTGACGACCGCGGGGGGGAGGGAGACGGCGGGCATACAGGCTCAGGACGATGGTGCAGCGGCGCGCGCCAAGCCAACCCGCACGGCGCGAGACCGTTGTTGGCCTTCAGCGCCTCGATACGGTCGTGACCAGATCCCGGAGCAGACCGGCCTCAAGGGGGCGATCCATCAGCCCCGCGTCGATGATCGACGGGTGATCAGCGGCATGATCCCGTCCCACCCCGCCTGCAAGCTGGGCGGTCAAGGAAGGTGCGGCCGCGCCTTCAGCAAGGTCACTACCCGGTCCGCCATGCCGACGCA
>NZ_NWMQ01000042.1:0-24253 GCF_002901215.1 Paracoccus sp. SY
GCGGTCAAAAATCGAGGTGCCCATCAGCGAACATTGAAGAACGTCCGTCATTCCAAAAAGTTCCATAATTGTCACGATATTTCAGTGACTTACAACTTACGGTAGATTTCATGCAGGATGGTTTAGAGGCTGCCCCTCGGAGCAATCTTTACCTAAGGTTAAGCATGTTCCAAGAAAGTCTCTCCTCGGCTCCTGTGAACTGTGCTTAGGTCGCTGTGCAGATGGTCACGGTGGTTTCCTTTTTACTGACACCTGGTGAAGCCCTAGCCCTGCCTCTGTAACCCCCCTCGGTGCTGTAAGTCCGGTTCTCACCGAGGGGGTTCGCTGTCTGTCAGAGGTTGAACAAGGCTCGGCTCGGCTCGGCCCAGCAAAAAACCCCGCCAGGGAAGAGGCGGGGTTTCTTGAAACTGAGCGTTTCGATGCCGCAATTCGCGTCACAAAGTCCAGTGATGCTAAACAACGCCTTTCCGCCCTAAAAGTCCCTGAAGATTTAAATATTTCAGTCATTTACAACTTAAAGGAGACTTTACCCGCAGGTTAGCGTACCGCTGCCCTTCCGAACGTTCTTTGCCTCAGGTTAAGCATGTTCCGAGAAAGCCTCTGCCGGGCTCCTGGAAACTGTGCTTAGGTCGCTGTGTCAGCGCGGCCTTAGGCTTGCTTCATGGGTGCGTGAAGCCCTAAGCCCCGCCTGTAAACCCCTCGGTGATGCTGCGTGTCAGGCCCCCACCGAGGGGTTTCTTTGTCTGCCGGCCGGTTTCTTCCTGCTCCAGATCCTGCACAGGCGGTGCAGTGCCTCTTTCTGCCTTCTTCTTCATTGCTGACGATGTGTTTGACATAGCATCCGAGGAGGGCAGCTTCGGTGTTGCTTGGACATAGCACGCTGACAGGACGGGGCATGAAGCATGAGTGTCAAGGACCCTCTGAACTCGTGGCCCACGAGATCATCCTGATCCGCCGCCAGACTGACCAACCCGAAAAAGAGCGTTGAACCGCCGTCCGCACTCACAACACAGTTTTCGAATGCATTTCTTACGGCAAGCAGGGCCGTGACATGCGGCTGATCCCGCCTGCCTTTGTGAAGCTGTTCGTGAAGCGCCAGAAGAATGATGCCGCTTCTGCATCGGCCCTGGCGCCCGCTACAAACCGACAGCTTTGACGCATTTCTTGAGACGGAACTTGGGTGCGCCAAGGTCTGTTTGATCTTCTAACATTGGAGAAGCCTGCACATGCAAAGCTCGTCACTTCCCATCAACCTGCCCGATGATGTTCGCCGTGGTTTGGACATTGCGGCAGGGGAGGCAGGTAAAACCCCCTCCGAGATTGTCATGGAAGCACTGGAACAGTTCGGGATTGAACGTCTCAGCGAGGATCAGTTTCAAAAGCGCCTGACAGGTTCGCAGTAAAGGTTAGGCGCCAAAGATAAAACAACGTCTGGTTGTACATTTGGACAAGTTGTCGGCCCTGTCAGCTTCCGGCATAACCAACCCATCAGCCGAGCGGCCTTTGTGTTGTGTTACGAGTTCTCGTCGCTCGGCTGGAAAGCTTCTCCCTCGATCACAGCCCGGCGGCATCGCGCAAGGCACGGTTCATCCTGGTCTGCCAGCCAGGGCCGCTGGCCTTGAACCGGGCCACGATATCCTGGTCCAGGCGCAGGGACACGGCGACCTTCGGGTTGTCCGCTTTCGGACGCCCCCCGACGTTCTTGCGCATGGCCTCGGCCAAGGCCGGAAACGTCTCGGTGAACGGCCTTGCCTGAGCGATTTGTTCATCCGTGGCTTCCGGCGCATCTGGGTCGCTGGCGATCATGCGCTGGATCTGATCTTCGGTCAGGTGCTTTCTCGTCATAGCAGGCTCCTTTCCTTCACACTGGCTGGCCGCATGGAGATCACCGAAACCCCTTCGGTTCC
Source organism: Paracoccus sp. SY (assembly GCF_002901215.1). Taxonomy (NCBI): domain Bacteria; kingdom Pseudomonadati; phylum Pseudomonadota; class Alphaproteobacteria; order Rhodobacterales; family Paracoccaceae; genus Paracoccus; species Paracoccus sp. SY. The sequence continues at coordinate 1,908 of NZ_NWMQ01000042.1, forward strand.
TAAGGTGGCGAACACCACGACAATCGTGCCGTCCGCCAATCGGCCTATAGCCATATGCCGACCGTCCCTTGCGGGGACGACAATCGAGGCAAGAAAGAACCCTTCGTCCAGATCGGCAAAATCCAGACCATGCTTGGCGAGGTTCGTTTGCCGCTTCGGTTCATCCCAGACGATCATCAGCATATGTTTTCGTATATACGAAAACATGCTTGCGCGTCAAGCCGCCCAAAGCGAGGCTAGAATTTCATTCATAAGCCATAAGCGTTGCACGTTGGCTGCCGCAGGCAAATATTGCTCGCTCTCCGTTATCGCCCCAGAACGCTGATTTCTTCACCAATTGCCAGAATGGCAGAAGCAAGTCTGATGCTCTTGGGCTTGCCTGTCTGCAAGGAGCAAAGCTCCAGTGGAAGCCAAGCCACGCTATGGCGGAACGCCTTCTCGCGGTCGGATCCTCCTTCCGCAGGAACGATACGGGTCTCGGCGACGTTTTTACAGGGAATGCAATGAAAAGGAGGTTCTCTCATGGGCGAACTGACCGACAAGGCTAAGGCTGCAGGCAACAAGATTGCAGGCAGCATCAAGGATGGCATCGGCGAGGCCACCAACGATCCTCGCCTGGAAGCCGAAGGTGAGGCTCAGAAGGCCAAGGGCACGGCCCAGGATGTGTCCGGCACCATCAAGGGCAAGCTAGGCAACGAGATCTGATCGCCATGTGTCAAAGTAAAGAAAAGGCCCGCACAGCGCGGGCCTTTTCTTATCAACAGCATGACGGGGCGGCTCAGCGCCTGGTTATGATCAGCCGGCATTCCGGCGGCGGCGCAGTGCCGCCAGACCGCCCACACCACCTAGCAACAGCAGGGCCGAGGCAGGAAGTGGGATGGGGGCGGGCGTCGGTTCGTCTGCATAGTAGACCGAAGCATGTGACAGATCACGATCAGTGAGCCAGTCGCCTGCCATCAATTCAGCCGAGTCCAGAAGGAAGGCCCCAAAGGTGTTGCCTGCCTTCAGAACAAACATGACGGGCGAGAAGTTGTCAGGATTGGAGATTTCCCAAAGGCCCGATGTAGTGCCTTCCGAAAACTCCGTGGTGAAGAAGACTGCTCCATCGCCGTCATCCTCGTCACCAGACTTGTCGCCAAGTATCCAGTTGTCGATGCCGAACAAGCCACTGACGGCACCTTCGCTATCATTGGACTCGTCAACACAGACTGCACTGACGCTGGAGCCAGCAGGGACCGTCTGATTGACGGTGAAAGTCGTGGTCTGATCGCCACCGAAACTGCCAGTACAGGTTGCAGCTGAGGCAGCGCCCCCCGCGACTGCCAACACTGCAGCAGCACAAAGAGCTTTAAAGTACATGGTAAATTCCTCTCGATCATTGCATGGCCATGCAGCGCTGTCGGCATGCCGAAACGCCTCACCAGAATAGCCAAAAATCTCATTGCTTCAATAAATGCTTCATTCCCATTTTTTTTCCACCAACAGTTTATGAACTTTACTATGTGCATTATCGCCACGGAATACAAAATTATTGATTTAAAATGTTTTTCATTAATGGCTCAAAGAGGTTAAAGGGTAGGCAGGCATGAGTCATGACAACTTATGCAGGTGTTTATCCAGTCCGTTTCTTGGCGCCGAATAGGATGACAGAGCCAATATATGTGAAGACCCTGCAAAAGATATTTTTGTCTGGTCTTAACAGATCGGGCCAATCATGGAGTTGAGCATAGAGGACCGCGAAGACGATCCCACACCTATTGCCTCCACTTTCATCGCGACAGGATCTGAAAGCTTTCCGTTCTTGAATCACAGCCTGGCAGCATCGCGCAGTGCGCGGCTCATCCGGGTCTGCCAACCAGGCTTGCTGGCCTTGAACCAGGCTACAACGTCCTTCACCAGGAGCAGGAACACGGCAATCTTCGGATTGTCCGCCTTCGGTCGCTCCTCCAATCTTGCGCATGGCCTCGACCTTGCCTGGGCGAATTGCTCATCCCGGGCATAGGCGTGTGTGGGCAGCCTTGTGCTGTATCGGCAGTCAGGCGCGTCCGTTCAACCGATCGCGCAAGAGCTTTCCCGTCTTAAAGAAAGGCACATGTTTTTGGTCCACGTCGACCGCTTCCCCCGTTTTGGGGTTGCGGCCGTTCCGGGCATCACGCTTTTTTACCGAGAAAGCCCCGAAGCCGCGCAGTTCGACCCTGTCGCCGCGCGCCATGGCCTCGATGATCTCCTGGAAAACTGTGTCTACGATCCGCTCGACGTCACGATGAAACAGATGCGGGTTTTCGTCAGCAAGAAGCTCAATCAGTTCGGAACGGATCATCATTCCCCCAGACGGCGTAACGGCTTCATGATGTCGTTCGCCGGACTTGTGACAAAATCTACTTAGGAAAAGGCTCCAGGTTCTATAGCGATGCCAGCGTTGGGATCGCCGCGCAAGAGACGGGTAAATCTATCGCGGGGTGTAGTGCAGCTTGGATAGCACGCCGGCTTTGGGTGCCGGATGCCGCAGGTTCAAGCCCTGCCGCCTGAAGGCAAAACTCCTCTTGGTCGGCCAGACGAGGACAGGCGTTGCTCAGCCGTCATCGGGGATATCGACCAAGCTTCAAGCTTTTCATAAAGAGCGCGGTAGGCCTCATTGTGCTGATAGGCACGCAGGGCGTCCATAATCAAAGCCCACTCTGCAGCTTTCAGTCGCCTTTTAGGATCATAGAAGACGGGGGAAGATTGGTGCTGGCAAGAATGCATTTTCAGCCTTTCTGACAAAAACTCGATGCTCCCAATGGCCTGCTTGAAAAAGCGTATTCAGAAAGCCGAAATCGTTGTGTCAACTACCCGACAGTTGAAGTTGCACCAACTTGCCCTGCAGTTGATTATTGCCAGATTTCCCGCAAGTCCTCTCTCAGGTCCGAACCATCAAGTTCAGATACCGAGCCCGAACTGGAGCACCACTTGCCCAGGCGACTGGAAGCGCGGCAGTTCGTGAACTGATTGATACACTCGGCTGAACGGCGCCTGGTTTGTCACTGTTGCGGCAGTTGGTTCAGCCAGTGCCTATATCGGCAGCCGATATTCATCTGACCACCGGCTCCATGGAATTCTTGAAGCCCTGCTGCTGGTTCAGGTCTCAAGCTTGATCATGACCGCTTCGTGCGAAAAATAGCCACATCATGGTTGCTCCGAGGCTGATGTTCGCACGTCAGGGCGTACGGCAGCGCAGTCAATCAACCCGCCAGCGTTCGCTTCATCGCGATGTCTGTCCAGATCTGTTGCACCGTGATCTCGATCTCATGGGCCATCGCGTCATAGCAGCCATACGCCAGTTTCAGATGGTATGGAGCAGTCACGACCATCGTGTCTAGGTGCTGCTCACCGCGATCAAGGCAGGTGCTTACCCACCAGTAAAGGTGCGCGTTGATGATGTCTTGGCTGGAGGTCTGGCCGCTCTGGCTAGAAAATCTCGAGCCGCTCAAATAGCTGACAGGCGTATTGGTCATCTGTTCTCGCCGTCTTGTTGCCGCCCGATCCACGGGACGACTGTGAAAACTGGGCAGTTCAGAACGTCAATTTACCCGACCCGTCGCTTTCCACCGAAATACGATGGCAGGGTCGCTATATGCATGCTGTGCAAAAACTTCCCTTTTGTCTACTCTTAATTGAGACTGCTCCTCCGAGTGGACCCGAGCATAGCGGACCGCGAAAGCGATCCCATACTGCCTGGTTACGTGCACTATTGCAGCAGGAGCCATCCCACCAACCTCTTCATACAATTTCGTGGCGTTTGATAAAACGGTCGTTTGGGATCGGTTTTATTTTCAAGATCCTTTGCTGCGTTGCTCAAGGCACAAGCTTTAGGTGCAGCAAAATCGGCGGCGAGAGGGATGTGAGGAAGGGCAGGGGAGCGGAAGAAGGTGCGTCCTAAACAGGGCTCTCCAAGGTGCGAAGGTAATCCGCATAATCATACAATTGTGCGCTTTAAGCGGACGAAAGCTAATCGTCGATCGTGCGTTTCATTCTCTTCAGATTGGTAACTGGGGCAGATTGCGGGGCACAGGTGTTGCGTTCGTGATCTGGGTCTGATTCAAAATCGTATGGGCCTGTCATCGGATGATACCTTTGGGACGCTGAGCGCCGACAGTTTGCGTCGGCTCGTCGGGGATCTGTCACGACGGCTGCAATCGCTCGAGGACCAGGTGACCCACCTGGGCGATCAACTCGCGTCAGCCGAGGCGGCCCGGGCCGCCCTGCAAGTCGAGAACCAGGAACTGCGCGATGAGATCGCGCGGCTGAAGAACCTTCCGCCGCGGCCTCCGTTCAAACCCTCCGGCATGGACAAGGTTACCGAACGGGAGGTTCGCAAGAGCGGCGGTCCACGGCGGCGGCGTGGCCCGAAACGCGACAAGGACCGCGTCACGCGCGAAGAGGTTCTGTCTGTGAATGTGGCCTCGGGGTCGCGCTTCAAGGGATATCGAACCATCCCGGTTCGTGACCTGTCGATCTCGGCGGAACTCATCCGCTATCGACGCGAACGCTGGCTGACCCCTGAAGGCAAAAGGGTCATCGCGCCCTTGCCGGAGGGACTGCTCGGCGGCTTTGGCGCCAACCTGCGGCGGTTCTGTCTCGCGCTTCATGCCCAGGGGCAGGTCACGACGGAGCGGCTGACCGCGATCCTGAACGGGATCGGCATGGACATCTCCAAGCGTCAGGTGGTGCGGATCCTGACCTCCGATCTGGATGGGTTTGTGGCGGAGGATCAGGCGATCCTACGGAGCGGCCTGGCCACTGCGCCTTATATCAGCGTGGATGACACAGGCGCCCGTCATGCTCGCCGCGACGGCATCACCACGCAGATCGGCGGCAGCCGGTTCAGCGTGTTCCGCACGGGCCGCTCAAAGTCGCGGCTGAACTTCCTCTCCCTGCTGCGGGCCGGGTGTGAGGATTACATCATCAACGATGCGGCACTCGACTATATGCGCCATCGCAAGGTGGCGCCGGATGTCATCGACAAGCTTGCTGCCCATCCCGAGACCTCATTTGCCTCGCAGATGGCCTGGTATGATCACTTGGTGAGACTGCACCTCGACGTCTTCGACCGCACCCTGGTGCGCGAGATCACCGAGGCAGCCCTCTGGGGCGCGGTGCGCCATCACGGGCTGATGGGCAACACGGTGGTCGTGTCCGACGATGCCGGACAGTTCCGCATTCCCAATCATGCCCTGTGTTGGGTGCATGCAGAACGGCTGCTGCAAAAGCTGATGCCGAAAACACCCGAACAGACGCGCAAGCTGGACAAGGTCCGAGACCAGGTCTGGGCGCTCTACCGCGACCTGAAGCTTTGGAAGCAAAAGCCGTCCGCGAAGGAGGCGCACGACCTAGCCGAGCGTTTCGACGACATCTTCGGGCAGCGCACCCGTTACAAGGAGTTGGGTCAGTTGCTCGCCCGCCTGCACAGGCGAAAGCACGAGCTGCTGAAGGTGCTGGAGCGCCCCGAGATCCCGCTCCACACCAATGGCTCGGAAAACGACCTGCGGGCCTGCGTGACCAAGCGCCGGATCTCGGGCGGCACGATGAGCGCTGATGGCCGCCAGGCACGCGATGTCATGCTCGGGTTGATGAAGACCTGCCGAAAGCTCGGCATCTCCTTCTTTGCCTATCTCGGCGATCGCCTCGGCCTCAGCGGCACTGGAGAGCGCATCCCCCCGCTACCCGATCTGGTGGGCGTGCCACCGACGTAAACTCACATCGCCCCGGAGTCTGCTCCGCTTACGGCCTAAACAATCCAAAGGCTAAGCGCATGGGCTGGCAGGGCCGCTGAATTCTTTGGCATGGCCATGGCCAGCGTGTTCTCCAGAAGCTGCGCATGGCGAGCACTCGGATCCAGCCTGAAAAGCGAAGTCCTTTAACGGCATCTTAAGAGAGTGTCGGTACGTATGAGGGCAGCCTGCGGATGCATTCGGCTGGCGTGCGTGTTCCTTGTAGAAAGTACCCGGTCCATGACCTCTCTTTTGCCCTTGGCCACTGCCCTTGGCGTCGCCGTCCTTGCCGCAAGCCCGGCCGCTTCTTGTGAGCAGGGAGCGTTTGCGCCCTCGACCGAAGAGCATCTCCAGCCGCTTTCGGTCCCGGCGTCCGAGATCGGCGCTTGGCTGACGGCCTCCCCTTATTCCAGCGGCATCCATTTCACGTCCGAGCTGCATGGTCGCGACCTGTGGCTTGACATCACCGACTTCCCGGAGCGCACGCCCGAAGTCGGCTCGATACGGGCGTTGATGCAGCTGGGCCGCGTGGTGGATGCGGATTTCGATCGGCTGGTGCTCGTTGACGGCCAGGAGGCGCTGTTCGTCATCGCCGAGACGGACCTGCGCAGCGTGGGATGCCAGTTCATCTGGCCTGCCAACACGGGAACGAACCCGATCGATCTGATGCGCAGGATGATTGAGGCTCTCCGGGAGGAGAACGGCGGCGGCCCGATCAAGGGCCTTTCGGAGACGGGCTCTGCGGGGACGAGCGTCAACGCCGTGGCCATTGTCGAGGATCATCTCAATGTGGCTTGGGTTGAAAGCGCCCGCCCGGGTGCGACGGCACCCGACATCCCGGACCAGCGTCCGGACCACATGGTCGGGCTTGAAGCACCGCGCGTGCAGGCTTCAGCCATGCCGGCCGGCGAAAGGCTTGCCTTCAACGGCCTGTAAAGGCCGGCCGGAGTTGACGCTCCAAGCTGGAAGCCGAAACACAATCATGGTTTACTATCCTCTGCTGCGGCCCTGAGAGACAGAACCTTGAACGGAACGGTCAAAGACAGGTCATTGGCCCATCAAGACGATCCCGTTGGCTTTCGCCTGACGCTCCAAACGAGCCAGAAGCTTGCGATACTCGGTATTGTGCGAATAGGGACGGATTGCCAAGAGGATCAATCTCCAATCCTCTAAAGAAACGGCGGGACGGAAGGCCACGGTTGGTTCAGAACCGAACATAGGGAACCTGGAGATGAAAACATCATCTTTACTATAACTTTTGGTTGTGGATTAACCAATCTTTTCAGTGGACGGCTTGGCGATTGACGAACTCTTATTTGGCAGAGAGCTTCTGATCACCTGCCCACAAACCGCTTCAGCAGTGAGCCGTGGTCGGCTCGGACATTGAGCGACACGCTTTGGCTCTCCTCATGGTCCAGAACGATATCGAAGGTCTCGTTGGAGGCAGGGGTAATGAACTTCAGATGCCCGGGCGAGCTTTCAAACATACGGGAGGATTTTGTACACCGTCAGTCAGAACCACACGCCTCATGCTAGCCATGCCCTCCATGGAAGCACTCTGCAGGTCGCGTCCTTTTTACCGCGAACTGTAGATTGTTATAGATCACAAGGGGTAAGACCATAAGTCAAGGATGGATCATCCATACACGGCTCAGGCATTGGGGGGATCAGTTGCCGTGTCGCGTGAGGACTCAGGCGGCCGCCAGTTGCCGATCAATATCTTGGTGCAGGTCCTCGAGTTCCGCCATGCTGAGAGAGATGCGGTGCGAAACCTCCTTGGCCTCCTCCTCGGTCAGCGAAAACCGGTCAGCATGAGCACGGCAGAGCAAGAGCGTGGTATGGGCTGAGGCAAGATAGTCCCGAAGCATCGTCGCCGTCATAGTCCTTCGCATGGCTCGTAGTCACTCCTTCGATGGAATCTATAGGCTAATATTTGCCTATAAATATAACTAAAGTGTGAAGAAGGGAACTATCTTCAACCTAAGGTTGCCTGCATGGGGTTCAGAATGGTGTGTCTGTCGCTGTGCAAGCTCAAGTGGTGATAAAAGAACCAATTACAGCTGACATCTGCTGTCTGCCATCGAAGCATGTGCCTCATCGATGAACAGCAGCATGTGGATTGCAGCTCTTGACGAATGAAAGCCAGACCGGATCGCCAAGGGTGAGGGTCCCTTTTCCATGAAAAAGGCCCGCCACGAGGGCGGGCTGGAGTTGGCAGGCAGACAGTTCATCAATGGTGTTGAGCGCTTGCGGTTATCGGGACACGGCGGCGCTGAGCACGGGGGGCTCAGGCGGTGGCGCGCTGACGTCTGGCGCGGAAACCACCCAGCACACCCATACCGCCGAGCAGCAGCAGCGCCGAAGCGGGCAGGGGGACGGGGGCCGGGGTTTTCTCGAGGGTGAACGAGGCACCGGTGGTGGTTTCTGTCCCAAAGCCGAGCTTCAGCGCATCGTTTAGCGTATAGCTCAGCCTGTAGCCGTCCGAGAAATCCACGATGCCCGATCCGGACGTCCAGGCGAGTACTCCGCCCGACACCGAACCGAGCAGCGTGATGAACCCGGCATAGCCAGACGCACTGGTCGAGGCGGGCGAGGGAGAGGAAAAGTTCAGGGTGGCATTCACGCTATACTTGCCGACGCCCGTGGCCCAGCGGCTGGTGGTCAGCACTCGCCAGCCAAAAAGATTAGACAGGTTCGCAGTGTCTCCGACAGTGTTGAGATCAAAGCTACCGCCCTTGATCGAGCCGTCGAGCTTGCAGTCTCCCGGGAAGCATAAATCACCACCCGAGACCGTCACATCACCCGCATCGATAGTGAAGGTGGCAGCGGACGCGATGCTGACGTTGAGCGCCGTCGCAAGGGAAGCAGCGGCAAGGACCTTGCAAAAACTCATGACAAACCTTCAGGTACAAGAGAATGGAAACATGATTGAAAGCTGGCCAGCACGGATGCTGTGAGTTCCCGTCTACAAGCGCTGTTGCCTCTCGTGAATCATGTGTTTTTATTATTTTGGTTAATTTGACCAAAAGAACAGGTCGTTAATCAATTTGTGTCACCCTTTTTTAGGCTTCAGGCCATCGATGCGCCAGTTCTCAGAGGTGGTCGCAGGAATTCGGATCGGCCGAGTTCAAGGCGAAGGTGGCTCTAGCCTGTTGCGAAATGGCTGAAGCAGCACGGTTAAGCCGCACAAGGTGGTCATTATCGCTATCTCACGTAGGCTGATCGCTATCGCAAATACAATGCTGGAAACCGGCGAGACATGGAGCCATCAGGCCAGTCAATAAACACAATTACTTGAAAAGCTCGTCGCGAAGCTTCGGGCCGGGTCGACGTGTTGGCACCACCAGGTCCGTCCCCTACAATGCAGTCCGGTCCCACTCGTCCCTTGGGTGTCGGCCGCCCCACCGGGAACCATCCATTGGCCCTCACGCGATGGTAGGGCACGTCCTTCCAGACAGCGGCATTAGGACCAAGACGCGTCATGCACCAAGATTGACACTGGACAATCCAAGAGGGGCAGACTGCTGATCTCGGGACAAAGCGATTAGCCGAGCGCTATTTGATTTAGCGTAATCAAAGCCGAACACCCGTGAACCTCAGCGAACTGCAGTATCCTACAGAAACATCAGAATGTTTTGCAGAAAATGCAACTCTAAGCTATATTTGTGCATTCATAATCTACAGGTTGTTATTTATGGCCCTGACAAGTTGGAAGAGGACTGGGCAATGCGTATCTTATTGATCGAAGATGATCCCAGAACCGCACGCGCCATTGAACTGATGCTGAGTGCCGCCAGCCACAATGTCTTTCGAACCGACATGGGCGAGGAGGGGATCGACCTCGCCAAGCTCTATGACTACGACCTAATCCTCCTGGATCTGGACTTGCCCGACATGCACGGGATGGAGGTGCTGCGCCACCTGCGCCTGGCGCGTGTCGATACACCGATCCTGATCCTGACCGGCTCTGATGATACCGAAAGCAAGCTGCGGGGCTTTGGCTTCGGCGCCGACGATTACATGACCAAGCCCTTCAACCGCGAGGAATTGCAGGCCCGCATCCAGGCGATCATCCGCCGGTCCAAGGGTCACAGCCAGGCCTTGATCCAAATCGGAGACATTGTCGTCAATCTGGACGCGCAGTCTGTCGAGGTCAAAGGCAAGCCGATCCACCTGACCGGCAAGGAATACCAGATCCTGGAACTGCTCAGCCTGCGCAAGGGTATGACGCTGAGCAAGGAGATGTTCCTGAACCATCTTTACGGCGGCATGGACGAGCCGGAGCTGAAGATCATCGACGTCTTCATCTGCAAGCTGCGCAAGAAACTGTCCGAGGCGCTTGGGGGAGATAACGTGATCGAGACAGTCTGGGGCAGGGGTTACGTCCTGCGCGAGCCCAGTCCTTCCGATAGCATGTCCAGGCTGCCTCTCCGAGGCAAGACGGGAAGCCGACGAGGATGAGCCGGTATAAGCTTTTGCAGCGCGCTCGAAATGCATCTGGCAGTTGAAGTAACGCAACTTTAAGAGAAGAGTAATTTCTGCTGGATGGGTGACCCATTCGGACATCCCTTAAAATCGAAGCAGATGAGCGCCCAAAAATGGATCAGTATGACGAGCTACGCCTCTTGCAGGGAGCATGCGCGGCTAGTCAGACGGGTGCTTGGTACTATCGTATTGGCGAGGACGTCGTTGAATGGACCCAGCTTCTTTATGACCTGTTCGCTGTGTCTGAAGGATCAGAGCTGACACTGGAGTTTGCCCTTTCCTTCTATCTTGGCGACAGCAGGCAAAGGGTTGTGGATGCCGTCAAGAGCTGCCTGAACGAAGGCAAGCCATGGAAGCTCGACGTGCAGTGCCAATCGACAGAGGGGCGTATCTTCTGGGCCCGGACCATCGGAGAGGCCATTCAGGAGAACGGCCGCATCGTTGCCTTGCAAGGCGCGTTTCAGGACATCACACGCGAACGGGCAGCGATTGACGAGGGTCTGCGTGCACAGGCGGAACAGTCCTTTGTCCTGCGAACGATGCCCGAAGGTTTCTTTCTGCTCGATACCAACTGGCGCTTCACCTTTGTAAACGCGGCCGCCGGGGATTTGCTCCGCCGCGATCCGACAGAACTCGTTGGTGAGAACATCTGGGTTGAATTCCCGCAAGCATGCGGCACGATCTTTGAAGACACTTACAGAGCCGTTCGGGAAACGGGAATTTCCCGAACCTTCCAAGCCTACTTCGCGCCTCTGGAAGCATGGTTCGAGGTGAGTGCACACCCTGCACAAACCGGTGTCGCGGTCCACTTTCGCAACGTGACGCGTGAAGTGGGCGAACAGCGTGATCTGCGCCTGTTTCGAGCTGCCATTGACGCCATGACATCCGGTACAATCATGCTGGAACAGCGACCGGGTGACATGAACTCCTGGCCCGTCGTGTACGCAAACGCATCTGCTTGCCGACTTTGGAACTCGGAGGAGAGAGTTCTAAGGGGAATGACCCTCCACGACTTGTTTGCTCAAGCAATATGCTCTCCTGATCTGGGGCAGATCGAGGAAGATCTTGTCAATTCTGAGTCGTGCAACTTCGAGGCGCAGCGCCCTTCTTCTTCAGGACGCCAGAAAATCCTCGACTGCGTGGCAGTGCCTTTGCCGGGTCATGGCACCGAATATGGCCATGCCGTCATCCTCATGGATGACGTCACGGAGCAAAGGAGGGTGCAGGACGAGCGTCACCGCAGTGAGCGGCTGGCACTGGTAGGACAGATGGCAGGAGGCGTAAGCCACGACTTCAACAACCTTCTCGCGGTCATTCTGGGCAACGTGGAGCTTCTGGAGCTTACGACTGATCCCAGCGAGGCTAGGATCCTGATCTCGGAGGCTCGGGACGCGGTCATGCGGGGAAAATCCCTGAACGACAGCCTGCTCGCCTTCGCGGGAAAGTCGAAACTGACACCCCAGACTGCAGACTTGGGGATGTTCCTGCAGTCGGTGGCACCCTTTGTCCGCCGTGCCGTTCCGTCCCGCATCAAGCTCGAATTGAATGTGGATGAAAACCTGCCGCCAGTTCTGATAGACACTGCCATGGCAGAAAGCTGTCTTCTGAATGTGGCCATCAACGCACGCGAGGCTATCGAGGGGACAGGCACGATCCGCCTTACGCTGGATGCGGTCGGATGTCCGCATCCAAGCAGGGGGGAACCTCAAACCTGGGTGCGGTTATCGGTGCAGGATACAGGCTGCGGCATCCCGCAACAGATGCAGGAGCAGGTGTTCGAGCCGTTCTTCACGACCCGTTCTGTGGGTCAGGGCTCGGGCTTGGGCCTTTCGCGTGTCCGTGGCTACCTTGAGCAGATTGGTGGTTTTGTGACACTTGTAAGCGCGGTGGAACAAGGCACCACAGTCGCCATGTATTTTCCTGTCGCGCCCGTTGATACCCGGTTCGCAGAACCCACGGACCAGCCTATCGTGGCCTCCCCCAAAAAAAGACTCAAGGCTCTTGTCGTTGATGACACACTGGCTGTGGCGCGCGTTGTCGCACGGATGCTGACCTCTTTGGGATGCGAGACTCTGATCGCGTCCAACGGCAAGGAGGCTCGCGAGATCATCGACCGCGAGACTGGCTTGGACCTGTTGATCAGCGACGTGGTCATGCCCGGCGAGTCCGGATTCGATCTTGCTCGCGCAATCTCCCGCACATACCCGAACATGCGCATTGCGCTGATGTCCGGCTATACCCAGGATGAGATCCGGGCGGACGGTGGTTCAGACGCCATTGCCTTTCTGGCCAAGCCGGTCAGTCGGGTGCAACTGCAGACACTTCTGGAATCAACTCGGAAGTCTGGGTGATCTGAATGCGGAAAACTGGATCACTTGAAACGTTAGTCTTTTGCGCAATCTGCTTTTGCTTTACTCGCTGCAGGAAGTCTGCTGTGTCGCTTGCGTCATGATCCTTGAAGGTGCAGCGATGTCTTGCTGCCCCTGAGATTATTCTAATATTTATTGCTCCGATTAAGGGTTAAGCGTCGCCAGACCTTTGCAATCGGCCAGAAGATGAACCACCCCGCAGCCGCCCAGATGGCTGCGAGGAATGCGGCGGTCAAGGATCGTTTCAGAAGTGGCACTGGGTTCAGGTTCAGGAGCAAGTTGATAAGTTTATTGGACCAGAGGTCGCGCCCACCTTTGCAGCTAATTCCTAAATTTTTACCAACGCGATCAAACTTCTGTTTGCAAACGCCTTAAAGTTGCATCATTTGTAATCACAGGCGGCTACAGGCACTCGACCCACGTCTCGCAACCCCCGGCGCCACGATACGCCGGGGGATACAACTTCGTCTTGGATCATGGTTAATATGTGTTAACGTGATGCTGTCCCCACGACATCGGACAGTGGTCACGATTAGCACCCCGCCGCTTGTGCGGGGCTTTTCGTTCTGGCGCTAAGCCGCCCCCGCCAGACGGCCTTTCTCATAAAATGGCCCGCTAAGGAGACAGGCCGTCACTGTCCGATTTCCGTGGAGCAGCTCATTATTCTTCCGAGTGGGATGGTCAGTTGCTGGCACGCCTGCACAGGCAAAAGGGCGAACTGATCTAGCTATAACCATCATCGCAACTGCAGTGGTCCGCAACCTTGCGTAGAGATGAAGGCGTTGTTATCAGCCAAGGCGGTATATCATTGCCTTTCCGCTTTGGAGTTTCTCATGCAGCAAATTTCACCGAGCGCTTTGCAGCAGAACGAATTGTCTATGCTGCCTCTTCCCGTAGGGATGATGTCACCAGATCGTTCAACCTGCGTCGGTCGAAATGGTCATCTTTTCTTGCTGGGAGGTACGAACAACCTAGAGGAGCAATATGGCAAGGCAGACGATGATCCGCAGATTATAGATGGCAGCGCTGCCTGGGTGGAGCTTCTAGAGCGTCGGGCCGATTTACTCTATAGCCTTGGATGCAATTATCTCCAGATGATCATTCCGGAAAAGACTAGCGTGCTAGCACATTGGGTTCCTTTTGATATCAACCCACCGTCAAGCATGTATCGCAAGCTGATTGAGCGGGTGTCAGGGATAGAGCGGCTTAGAGCCCGAACCTTGGATGTCTATGCGCTTTTTAAGACACTTGAGCACCGTGACGAATGCTATCGTAAGCTCGACTCGCATTTTTCAGTCTTGGGAGCTCGATCCGTGGCCGTTGCTTCGCTAGATGTTCTCAATTTGGCCGCTGACATTCCAAGCGACATAAGCCGATCAAGATTTCTTCATGCAGACCTCGGCCCAAAGCTGCACCCCGAAATGAAGGGCGAGAATACCTTTACGCTGGAGGCTGATAGTGAAGCGAAGTTTTCTAGCGGATTAATATCCCAAGCTCCTATCCTACCTCCTGACGGAAGGCATGTTGGGATTAAGCGAGTATTTACCCGAAACGATGCTCCAATTCAGAAGAAAGCAATTGCGTATGCAAATTCTTTCTTTGAAAGAGGATATTCGCCTGCCGGACTTACATGGTGGTTTGCGCGGTTATTCCGTGAGTTCCACTTTGTCTGGTCTCCTGAATTGGATGAAGCTTACATAAAGCGGCATCGTCCTGACGTTGTTATTGCTCAAACTATTGAGAGATTTTTGCCAAGAGTTCCCGCGGCCTAGTACTGACGCTAATTGCCGTTTTTGGCTGCTGGCTTGCTGCGCCTTAACAATGACCACTACAAGCCTGCCTCGCGCGGCTTTTTCGTGCCTGGCTGCCTCACGCGGCCGAGTGACCGCACCTATTCGGCGGCGGTCAAAGGTTGAGGCTGTGCCATAGGAGTGGTGTAGCTGGTGCTGATCGTCACTTTATTGTTCACCGAGCTATGCGGAGAAATTGGTGGCGGGGTTTGAGAGCCGGCGTATCGTGGCGGGTGTCGAAGCCTGCCAGAACTTCCAAAAGGAACAATACGGAGAAATTTATCGGATCAGGAAAGATGTAGTGGCAGTAAGGTATGTCGCGTGCTGCACACCATTCAGGGCATGTCCGGAGGTTCGTTTTCAGGTTCTCCACTGCGCTTGGCATGGTTAGGTGCCAAACCTCATTCCACGCACGTCATGAGCGCCCCCGTCAGCAACAACCGCGCCATGCGGGTTTCGGTGATGTGATCGGGGATCATGCCGTTACGAGTTGCTGTGCCTGCACCCAGTTCCATGCGTCGGCAACACCGTCGCGAAGCGCGATTTGAGGAGCCCAATTAAAGTTCTGGCGCGCCTTGCTGATGTCCAGAACCACGCGTGGGACGTCAAAGGCCCGACCAGGCTTGAAGACGGGCTGGATATCACGGCCTACTGCCTGAGAAATGCAGCGGACGATGTCTAGAACAGATGCGCCTTCGCCGCTGCCGGCGTTGAAGCATCCGCAGGTGTCGCTCTCTAGGGCCTTAACGCACAGCGCCGCCATGTCTCGGACATGAATGAAATCACGCACCACGCTGCCGTCGCCCCAAACCTCGATTGTCTCGCCGCGCGACAAACGCCACAGATAGGTGCCAATAATGCCCTGCACGCCAGTATGGCCTTGGCGGGGTCCGTAGGGATTAGAGGCGCGCAGGATCACGTGCCGCAGCCCGTGCATCCGGTGTTCCATGTAGAGATATTTCTCGATAGCGACCTTGACGATGCCATAGGAACTGATCGGGTTTAAGGGATGCTGCTCTGCCACGGGGTCGGTCCGGGGCACGCCGTAAACCGTTCCGCCCGAAGACAGATAGATCAACTGCCGCACCCCTGCCATACGCATGGCTTCCAGCAGCCTGACAGTGGCGATAAGGTTTTTGCGAATATCGGCCTCTGGATCGAGGTTCGAGGTGGCGGGCACCGTCGCGCTGGCAAGATGGATCACTCCGTCCATGCCGTTGATTGCCTCGTATGTTTGCGCACTGTCGGACAGATCGCCCATGACGTACTCAACCTGAGGCAGAGCACCGCGAAATCGCTCCGGCATGCGATCCAGCACACGAACAGTGTGACCGGATTTCAGCAGGTTGTCCACGACATGGGAGCCGATAAACCCGCATCCTCCAATAACAAGAACCTTCAAAGGTCATTTCCTTGTATTATCCGTCCTGACCGCAGGATCTCTGGAAACGGCACGGGTGGATTGCAATGGCTGTGAGCACATGCGATGGCCTTTGCATAATTCTTTGACTAACACAACCTGAAGGATGCACTGGCACCACATGCTTGTCCTGACGCAATCGGCCCTTGATCCTTATGCGACAGTTCCCGAATGGGATGGGCCGCGGATCATCGTCCGCCCGGCCGCCCGTTTGGGTGATATCAGAATGCCCGAAGGAATGATCGTTGCCGAATACCTGCAGCCTCCGGCATCCGTGACACAGATCTTGTGCGATCTAACGCGCTGGCTGCGCCCGCGACTGGCTGAAAACACCGCCCCGCTGCTGTTTCTTGATCGCCCCACTGACATGTCCGAGATACGCAGCCTTGCTGCGCGTGGCCGCAGTTATCCGGGTGACGTCGCAACCGTGTGGGACGGCGACCGGCTGGTCATGCTAACGTTGGGAGAGGCGATTGCCGAAAGCCCACTGCTGCCCGAGTTCTTTGACATTTTGCGCGAGCGCGGCGTACCCGATGACGCGACAATGACTCGCCTTTTGGGCGAAACCTTCGACTGGACGTGACGATGATCGATCTCGGCAACATATGGCGCAGGCATGCTGCGACTGCTGGAGTTTTGCAGAAACGCCCCGATTTCCGCTTAGACCCTGTCTTTTACGCCCAACAGGCTGCCATCCCCGTGGATCAAGCCCAGGCGCATCGTGCAGCCTCGGATCTGGATCTACCGGGCAACTTTTATACCCAGCTTCGCCGCCATGCACCCCAGATCGATGCTGTGCTGACAGGGTTAATTTGCGACACGGAACTGCTTGAAGCCATCGAGGCTGAGGTGGAGGGCGCGCTGGAATTGGCCTTTGAACTGATCAAACTGGGCGCGCCGGTCGATGAACGGATCTCGGATTTCTCGATCCAAGGTTATCTCGACCATTACCAAGACATCGCTCAGGCAGGAGTCGATCCGCTCGGACACTATCTTTTGAATGGGGCGGCCGAAGGCCGTCGGACCATTTCCGACGTGCGCCGTAACCAGCATGCAGGAAAGATCCCCTATGCCCCGGATCGCCCGACGTGCCTGATCGCGGTGCACGAGATGTCGCGCACCGGCGCCCCGATCGTCGGCCGCGATTTGGCGCGCGAGGCGGCGCGCACCCACAATATCATCATCGCCGCTTCGTGTGACGGCGAGTTGCTCGACGACTTCCGCGCTACTGCCTGCGAGGTGGTGGTCACGTCGCAGCCGCTGCAGGAGTTCCGCTTTTTCCGTGGCGAGGTTTTCAATCGAATTGATTTTGCTATTATCAATTCGGTCGAGACGTTCGGGTTTGTTCCTTTGCTAGTCGCACACGACATCCCGTTTGCGGCCTATCTGCACGAATACGCAGATTACACGTTTCCGGCTTACAAATCGACGTTTATAGCATTGTTTGGCGATCTGCTGGTGTTTTCGTCCGATCACGTGCGTGATTCGTGGGCTGGACGGCTGGCGGATGTAGAATTTAATACCACACGCGACAGCACTATTATCCCACAGCGTCCAGTCCTACAGGAGGCGGTGACTGCTGAACGGATGGCCGAGGCACGCCGCAAGCTGTCTGCAATAGTTGGACGCGACCTGACGCAAGTCCGGCTCGTCTGCGGCGCTGGGCTACTGCAATGGCGCAAGGGAACCGACATCTTCGTTATGGCGTCCCAGATTGCTCGCCAGCGAGATCCCGATTGTGTCTTCTTGTGGATCGGGGACGGCCTGAACGCCGAAGAACTGAGCTTCGGTGCATGGATGAATTATCACCTGCGTCAGGTTGGAGCAAACAATCCCGCTGGAAACCTGTTCTTCCTTCCTGCTGGGCCGGCCTATCTTGACGTTATAGCGGGTTCAGATGCGATGTTCTTGTCATCGCGACTGGACCCGCTGCCGAATGTGGTGTTCGACGCCGTGCGGCTTGGCTGTCAGGTAGTCCTGTTCGAGGGTGGGTCCGGCTTTGGAGACGCGCGTTATGTCGATCAGGGCGCCTTTACCGCAGTCGACTACGCCAATCCGGCTGCCGCAGTGGATGCGTTACTAGCATTGCCCCGCAAGACCGCCACACTTGAACAACCCGCGTTGGAGCAAGACAATCTTTTCCAAACACTTGTCGATGCGTTGCACAATCGGCTAGCGACGCAGGACTACTTTGTGCGGGGCGAAAGCGATTTCGATTTGCCGGTACTGTTCTCGACCGAGGATCGCCACCGGCCATATCGCATCCTAGAACGCGAAAAGATGCTTCGCTATCGCCGCCGGATGGTCTGGCGTGATGTGGACGAAGCGCGTAAGGCGCTAGCCGTGTCGGACAACTGGGTTCACAAGACCTGCCGGATTACTCACTATGCTACGGCCGAACGAGATGGGCTGCCATCCTTTTCCGTCCATATCCACGCCCATTATACTGATGAATTAGCTGCCGATCTGGCCACGCGCCGCGTTCTCCAGCTTGCTCGACGCATTGTTGTGACAACCGATACAACTCGGAAGGCGGCCGAAATCGAGTCCATTGCGGCGGCCCAGGGTATCCGCGCCGAAACCGTTGTCATGCCCAACCGAGGGCGCGACATCCTGCCCTTCATGAACCTGTTTTCTTCTGGCGGCATTGCGGGTGAGGACGAGATTTGGTGTCATATCCATCAGAAGAAATCCCTGACATCTGCTAAAGGCGGCGACATCTGGCGGCGTTTCCTTTTGCGAATCCTCCTAGGCGAAGGCGATGAAATTTCCTCGGCTTTGTCGCTGATCGGTCAGCCCGGCACGGGCCTTGTCGCCCCGTTCGAGCCTCATTACGTGTCTTGGGCACGTTCGCGCGACCTGCTGCCCCGGCTTGAGGGTCGTTTGCCAGGCCCATTGCCCGAAAACCCGCTTGTTTTCCCTGTAGGCAATATGTTCTGGACCCGCGCCTCCGTTGTGCGCGCCATGAACGATCTTTTCGGCCCAGATTACCTGTGGCCAAACGAGCCAATTGCCAATGACGGCACTGAATACCACCTGATCGAACGCCTATGGCCCGCCATGGCCGCGCAATGCGAGCTGGAGTCGGTGTTCGTGCATAAGCCTGATGAAAGAAGGGTATAAGTCGTGCAAGTTATCGTTCATGTGGGAATGCACAAGACCGGATCGACCGCCATCCAGAACCACTTTGCCACTATGCGGTACGATGAACTGGGGTATTGCCCTTGGGAGACGCCTAACCACTGCGGCTTGTTCATCCTTCTATTTCAGGACGAAGACAAACTGGCTCAATACCATGGGTTCCGGGCGCGGGGCGAAGCCTTTATCTGCGAGCTTCCACGCTTGCGCGCAGAATGGACAGCCAGGCTGGAACAGTATCTGACTACCACTGCTAACAAGAAAATCATTTTTTCGGCCGAGGATATTTCATGGCCTGGCTTTCATGACGCTACTCGTCGGATGATCCAGTTCTTCAGCAGGTTCACTGACAATATCAAGATCGTGGGCTATGTACGTCCTCCTCATTCATTTGCAGTCAGTGCTTTTCAACAATATCTGAAGGATGGCGGATTAAAAGATCTAGCAGTGCAGCGGTTGTGGCCTGCATACAAAGGACGATTTGAACAGTTCGATGCTCTTGTTGGGGCGGAGCGTGTCTTTTTACGGATCTATGAACGGTCAATACTCGTCAACCAGAATATTATTTCGGATTTTTCATCTCTAATTGGATTGAATATTGCACCCGCCTTTGATTCCGACGCAAACGAAACGCTGACTGCGGAAGCAGTTGCTTTATTGTTTGCGCAACGCCATCTAGGTGAAGGCTATCCGACAGGGTTCAATACTGCACAGCGCGACAATAACGACTTCATTGCCTTGCTAGCGCGCATCGGTTCGCAAAGATTGTGTTTTGCACCCGATTTGTGGCAACCCATCGAGGAGCTTCATGCCGAGGATCTTACTTGGATCAACCAACGGCTGCAGACAGAGTTGCAGAACTATGAGACATCCACCGGTATTGAGATCGCGTCTTCTGACGATCTGCTTTTGCTAGCGCAGCAAAACTATCATTTGCTGCGAGATGCTTTTGTTGAACATCTGTTCCCGGTCGAAAAACCTTCGGTTAAACGTATGGTCAAAAGCCTTGATTTTATGCGCAAACATATCCCTG
The DNA here is from genome assembly GCF_002901215.1 of Paracoccus sp. SY. Classification (NCBI taxonomy): domain Bacteria; kingdom Pseudomonadati; phylum Pseudomonadota; class Alphaproteobacteria; order Rhodobacterales; family Paracoccaceae; genus Paracoccus; species Paracoccus sp. SY. The sequence continues at coordinate 21,893 of NZ_NWMQ01000042.1, forward strand.
ATATCAAGGCCTTCCAGACTGTTTAGGCTCTTTCTATTTAAAGATTTTGTATGACCCAAACGCGCGCTGTTTCGAACAAGCCAACCCGCCCCGGACTGATCGTCCTGGGAATGCACCGCTCGGGCACCTCGGCCTTGGCAGGTGTTCTGGGGCACATGGGCATGGGCCTGCCACATGATCTGATGCCCGCCGAGGAAATGAATGCTCGTGGATTCTTTGAATCCAATGTCATCACGACCCTGGACGAGGAACTGCTGGCATCAGCGGGGATGACCTGGTGGGCGCCGCAGCGGTTTCCGCGCGACTGGCTAAAGTCGGATGCGGCCTATGCGTTCGCCGCACGCGCCCATGCCGCGCTTGATGCCGAATACGGTGAGGTTGGGCCTTTCGTGATGAAGGACCCGCGGCTGTGCCGCCTGATGCCTTTTTGGCTGCCTGTGCTGCATGAGGCGAGATGCCGACCCCTGATGGTGCTGACCTATCGCCATCCCGACGAGGTCTCCGCCTCGCTGAACCGCTGGGCCGGCTATGACCGTGACTATGCGGTGCTGCTGTGGCTGCGCCACGTTCTGGACGCCGAGGCAGATACACGGGGCGAGGCACGCTGCTTTACCAACTATGAGGCGCTTCTGACCGACTGGCGCACAACTGTCACAGCTATTGGTGATAGGCTAGGACTCGACTGGCCGCGGGACGTTGATACTGCGGCAGCACAGGTTCAAGCATTCCTCAGCAGGGAGCTTCAGCATTTCGACCGCACCGGGAGCTCAGAGTTCAAACTGCCAGACTGGGTTTCCAGCACGCTTGAGATCATGGATCGCTGGGCGCGCGACGGCGAGCAGGAGGAGGATCACGCGGTTCTGGATGCATTGCGCAGAGATCTGGACCGCGCTTCGCAGACATTCCTGCCGATGGCCCGCAAGACGCAGGCCCTAACCAACGAAACCCGCCACCTGCGCGATCGTATCCGGGACACGAACGCCGAGTGCCAGCGCCTGCAGGCCGACCTGATTGGGGCCCGGAACAGTAACGAAGTATTGGATACGCAATTGCGCGCTGCGCTGAACACCAATGCGGAAAATACGCAATCCATCGCCACGAACGAATCGCGCGTTGCCACCCTTGCAACAGAGTTGCAGAACGCCCGGCAGGCCGAAGCGCAGGCTCGGAAGCAGATCGAGGTTTTGACACGCCAGGGCAGTGAAGCAGATGCCGCCAGCCATGCCGCGATGGAAAGGCACGCCTGTGAGGTGACGGAGCTGCAGGCCGCCGCGGGCATCCGCCAGGCCCTGCTGGACGAGGTTCAGGCCGCGCTTGTGCAACTGCAAAAGGAGCACGAGGCATTGGGAACTGAAGCCGCCAGCAGTCGCGATGCCCTGGACAGCATCACACGCGAAGCGGACGATCTGCGCGAAAAGCTGGCCAATCTTCAGGCTGCGTTCGACAGTGCCGAAGCCGCTCTTGCGCAACTGCGCGAGGATCACGAGGCCCTTGGTATCGAGGCTGCAGATAATCAAAATGCCCTAGCCATGGCTCGCAGCGCGTTGGAACAGCGCAGCCACGAAAATGATGAGCTTTACGCTCAGGTGGCGAGACAGAAAGCCTCAATCGAGCAAGGAGAGGCAGCTTTGCAGCGGCTGCAAGCCAAGCACAAGATAACAACCGAACACCTGGCGCGGGCATCCGGCCGGCTGAATCGGATGACGGCCCGAATGGCTGTCCGGATGCGAGCGAATGTGACGCAGCGCTTAGCCGACATGACAGCGCCCCTGCCTGGCCCCACGATTCGCGAGCAAGAGCTTGAAGCGGAGTTGGCGGTGCTGCACCGACAGATGCAGGCACAAGTGACCGAGCTTCGGAACCATCAAGCGCAACTAGCAGAGCACAACAACGAGCGGGTGATATTGCACCAGCAATTAGAAGATGAACGCAGTGCTTCAAGCGCGCTGCGAATACAGGCAAATGCATTCCGCGAGCAAGAGCTTGAAGCGGAGTTGGCGGTGCTGCACCGACAGATGCAGGCACAACTGGCCGAGCTTCGGAACCATCAGGCGCAAATAGCAGAACACAACAACGAGCGGGTGATATTGCACCAGCAATTAGAAGATGAACGCAGTGCTTCAAGCGCGCTGCGAATACAGGTAAATGCATTGATGGAAAGTACTTCTTGGCGTGTAACTGGCCCCATGCGCCGTGTCTCAAGCCTGATGAGACGCGTGCGTGGGAAGTAAAGTACACCTGCCTCGGTTTGTGGCCCCCGATGCTATAGACGACCCTCAGGGCGGTCCACCCTCTCCTTCAGGGGAGAGGTTTCGCCATAGCCGCGTTCTCGCAGCGTGCGTTGGCCCTGAACGCCACGGC
>NZ_NWMQ01000043.1:0-24149 GCF_002901215.1 Paracoccus sp. SY
TGGACCCAAAAACCTGAATACGTGTATATCGTCATTTCCGCCGGACTGATGACCACCCTCATTGCGCCATTCGTGGGTCGCCTGAAGCGCCTTTTTCTTGTGCTTGATGCCATGGGACTTGTCGCGTTTTCATTGATCGGCTGCAGTGTGGCAATGAGCATGGACTATCCGACGGTCGTCGTGATCATGTCAGGAATGATCACCGGGATCTGTGGTGGGATCCTGCGCGACATCCTCTGCGGTCAGGTTCCTGTGGTGTTCCAGCGTGAACTCTATGCAAGTGTGTCCCTGGCCGTCTGTGCCCTGTTCCTCAGCTTGGACGCATGGGGGATCGGTACGGACCTTGCTACTGCTATCAGCTTCACCGCTGGCCTGACCCTGCGCCTTCTGGCCATCTGGCGTTCCTGGAGCCTTCCCATCTTTTCCACCCAGCAGGACTGGGAGTGAGCGACTGACGGCGACTGCCCTACTGGCGGCCACCATCGGTGATGATTTCGATCCCTGACATAAAGGGATCCAGCGCCGGATCGGGGTTTTGCAGATCAGCCGCTACAAGGCAGTCCATGGGCGCTCATATTCCGGTGATCGAGCGAGAAGCGTATCCGTTCGGTGAAGGCCGCGGTGGCGTCAATCGAGGCTGTCGCGCTCCATGGCGATCATCTCGCGGAGGTTTTCGACGCCAAATGGAGTGAAGGCGAGGGCCTCGACTTCTTCAGTGCCATAGACCCAGATCACGCCATCTTCGGGCTCCATCCCCATAGCGAGATGATGGAGTCGATCAACCGTCTCGCCGAGTTCCAGAGCGACACGATCGACGGTTCTAACGGCATGGACCTTGTTCAACTGCATGATCAGGCTGCCTGGGCCAAGAGTTGGGCCTTCCAGTTCCACGGCAGGAGTTCTGGCAGGCGCGAGAGGGGCATGTCGGGCAACCTTGCGAGAACGTCCGCCAGCCACGCCTGAGGATCGACGTCGTTCATCTTGGCGGAAATGATCAGGGAATACATGAAAGCGGCGCGGTCACCGCCGCGCGGGGATCCGGCGAAGAGCCATGCCTTGCGGCCGAGGGCTACGCCGCGCAGCGCACGTTCTGCGGCATTGTTCGTCAGGCAGATGCGCCCGTCATCGAGGAAGCGGGTGAAGGCTTCCCAGCGTCCATCTTCCTCGAACATGTAGTTGATCGCCTTGGCCACCGGATTGTGCTTCGACATCCGGGCGCGCTCGGCCAGGAGCCAGTCGTGCAGGCTTTCGATCAGTGGACGCACGAGCCCTTGGCGGGCATCATAGCGGGCCTTTGCTCCCAGGCCGTTGATCTGGCGCTCGACATCGAAGATCGCATTGATGCGTTTGACGGCTTCCAGCGCCACGGGCGAGATCTCCGCCCCTGACTTCTTGCCCTTTCGCGCTTTGGCTTTGATGTCGGCCAGTTCGAAGAACTTGCGCCGGGCATGCGACCAGCAGAGCGCACTCCGCACAGGCTCCGGCTTGTGGTTTGGGTGGTAAAGATCGTTGTAGCCACCATAGGCATCGGCCTGCAGGATGCCGGTCCAGCCCGCCAGATGCCGGCTTGGATGCTCCTTTCGCCGATCTGTCGAGAAGAAGTAAAGCGCTGCGGGTGGTGCTCCGCCAGCGAAGGGCCGATCATCGCGCAGATACGTCCAGAGCCGGGCGGTTGTGGTTCCGCCCTTGGCTAGGAGCGGCACGGTCGTGTCGTCGGCGTGCAATCGCTCGGCGCCGAGAACATGGGCTCGGATCAGGTCGTGGATTGGCTGCAGCGCTACGGCGCAAGCCCCGACCTGGTCGGCCAGTGTTGAAAGGCTGATCTCGACGCCTTCCTTTGCATAGCGTTCGGCTTGCCGGTTCAATGGCTGATGCTGGCCGAACTTCTCGAAGAGGATCATGGCGAGCAGGTTCGGCCCTGCCCAACCTCGCGGCGTCGGGTGGAACGGCGCCGGCGGCTGGCTGATCCTTTCGCAGTTTCGGCAAGTGAACTTCTCACGAACAGTCTGGACGACTTTCCACTGCCGGGGAATGACCTCGAGCGTCTCGGTAACATCCTCGCCCATCTTCACGATGCGGTCCGAACCGCAGCATGAGCAGGCGATCGGGGCCTCGATCACGACGCGCTCGCGGGGCAGATGTTCGGGGAACGGCTTGCGTGTGGGGCGCCGCCGTTCAAATGCGGCAATTGCTGTCTTCGGCGCTGTTGCCTCTGCTTTGGCCCTGTCATCGGCGATGTCGGTCTCAAGATCCTCGAGTTGCATCTCCAGTTGTTCGATCAGCCGCGCATGGCGCTCGGCACTGTGGCCATACTGCTCGCGTCGGAGTTTGGCGATCTGGAGACGGAGGTGCCGGATCATCTCCTCGGAGGCTGAAATTACGGCTCGGATCTGCGTCAATTCTTCTTCCGCAGCAGATGCGCGAGCCTCCGCCTCGGCAAGGGCTGCGCGTAGAACGGCGATCTCCGAGGCGGCCTCGGACATGCGTAAAAGCTATCACAGAAGCGCAAAATACACCAATAAAACAGAGGCTACCCTGCCGATTAGCCTGCCGAAGCCGGGCGCTGCGTCCAGCGTGGATTGCGCCAGTCGATGCCTTCGAGCAGATAGCCGAGCTGTGCCGCCGAAACGGGAACCGAAGTGCCACTCTGGCTCACCGGCCAGATGAATTTGCCTGCCTCGAGCCGCTTCAGATAGAGCGACATACCCACGCCATCGTGCCAAAGGATCTTGATCAGGTCACCCTTGCGGCCCCGAAAGCAGAAGATCTCTCCCCCATGCGGATTCCGGCCAAGTCCCTGCTGGACTTTCAGCGCCAGGCTGTTCATCCCGCACCTCATGTCCGTCACGCCACCTGCGATCCAGACCTTCACCCCGGCTGGAAAGGCAATCATCGCGGATCCACCACGGCCAGCAGCGCCGCGAGATGCGAAGGGGCCAGGGAAGCAGGGATCGTCATGCGTCGCCCGTTCGTCAACGTGATGTCGATGCGGGCATCGCCGCTTCCGTGAGATGCATGATCCGAAGGTGCAAGCGCAGCGCCCTCCATCACCAAGGGCACAAAGCCATCGCCCACGTCCGGACAGCCGAGCGTTCCGCGGCGATACTCGCGCCTCCAGATCGACAGCAGGGATCGCGAGATCCCATACCGGCGCGCCGTCGCAGACCCTTGCCGAAAGCCCCGCAAGCTCTCCTCGACGATCCTGATCTTGTCCTCGTCCGACCAGTGCCGGCGACGACCAACATCACCAGCGGCAAAGATCTCGATCGGTGAAGCAACTGAAGCGCATGACATAAGGCAATGCCTTACGACCATTTGCACGATCAGAGCAGACGGCCTTCACCGCAGGCTTACCGAGAAGCCGATACAGTTTCTCGCTCGCATGGTGGTCTTCTTCACAGCCGGCAGCGTTGTTCTCACGGACCGTGGCCTTGCCGATGTGGAGACGCTGCGTATTTGCAGCGTCCCCAACAACCTTCCTTTCTCGAACAATGTCTTTGGAGATCAGAACAAGCCAGATCGTAGCTTTCGTCACTGTCCAATTTTCGGGGAGTAGCTCACTGGCCTTGCCTTTCGGGGTGTCAATCTTCCGTGTGCTATGTTGTGGCAGGAGATAAGTCCGGAGAAGGTGGTGAGGGTAATGGAGGGCCGCTTTCAAAACCGTGACCCATCACGGTCAATCAGAGCAACCACTCAATTGGCAGCAGTCCCAGGAAGCTTACGAACAAGCGCGACCAAACGGTTGTTCCAGGCTCGATCTGGTGGCGGAGGCTCCCTCCGGTGGCAGTATACTCCTCCCAGGCCAATGTGTCGCCATTCGCCAGGACGGCCCTGTAACTGCGCTGCGGAAAGTCGCTCGAGAAGGTATCCGCCAAAGCTCCTGCGATCCGCGGGCTGTCGATCAGCACGCCCATCTCGGTGTTGAGCATAACCGAGCGGGGATCGAAATTGAACGATCCGATGAAGATGCGCTTGCTGTCGATGGCCAGTGTCTTGGAATGAAGGCTTGCCCTTGATGATCCGCCGGGTGGATTGGGCTCGTCCTCGGTCGCGTGTTCGGGTTTCAGTTCCAGCAGTTCCACGCCTGCCCGCAGCAAGGCCGGGCGATATTTCACATAGGCGCTGTGAACCACCATGACGTCAGTCGCAGCCTGGGAGTTCGTCAGGATCCGAACCCGCACGCCGGCCGCAGAGGCTTGCGCGAGCCGGTCCGTAAATTGTCGCCCCGGCACGAAATAGGCCGAGACCAGGTCGATCGACTGTTCTGGACGGTTCAGAAGCGCCATCAGTTGTGGAAAAAGCAGGTCGGGCTGCCTGGCACGGCCTATGCCCTTCGCGGGATCGTCGCTGACCAGAGTTACCTTGGTCCACTCAAAGGCTATCTGTCCGGCTGCAATCTGGGTCCTCAAGTCAAGATCCCTGAGGCGTTGCATGTAAAGCTGACCTTCGGCGGAGACTCGTGCCTCGGCTGCTTCGCGCTGCAGCAGGTCCGTCTTCATGGATCCCGAAACACTGACGACGCGGTCGAAGGGATGGGCAGAGGCACTTGCCCAGTAGGCGTCAAAATCAGCGCCCACATTTGCTGCCGCCGGCCCGGCTACCAGCACATCCGTATCGACGTAGTGAACGCCGGCGCCGAAACCGAAATAGATGTCGCCGATGTTGCGGCCGCCGAGGATGCTCATGGCGCCGTCGGCCGTCAGGGACTTGTTGTGCATCCGCCTGTTCAGCCGGACAAAGTCGAAAGCATAGCCAATTGCCTTCGGCTTGCGCAGAATGAAGGGGTTGAACAGTCGCACTTCGACACTGGGCAAAGCATCGAGGGCTGCAAGCTCCCCGTCCAGGCCGGCGATACCGTTGTCGTCCAGAAGCAGCCGGATGCGCACTCCGCGTTCTGCAGCCTTGCGCAACTCGTCCAGCAGGATCAGCCCTGTCGCATCGCGCTGCCAAATGTAATACTGCACATCGAGCGCTGCCTGAGAGGCCTGGATCAACGCAAGGCGGGCAGCAAAGGCGTCCGGCCCGTCGATCAGCGGCAGGACGCCGCTCACCTCTGTCGAGGCGGTAGGCTCATCCAAAGCCAACGCGCCGAGAACCGTATCCGCGGAAGCCATCACTGCCTGGCTGACCGGTCGCCCGTTAAGCGAGGGAGGCTGATAGTAAAGCCGGGCGGCCATCAGCAATACGGCAATCAGGATCAAGATCAGGCTGATGGACTTGAGCATGGTTCGTCCCTGACCCTTTCGACAGCGCCGTTCCGACGACAGTCCGTCAACCGATGTTCGCTTGCAACGTTGGTTGCGCCGCAACACCGATCCGGACTCGCTTTCTCAGGAGGAACTCCGCCAACGAGGCGCCGGCCTGAAGGCCACGCCGTGTCGAAACCGGGGTTTCCAGACTCACCGGAGGTGTTCAAGGTCACCAGCCCGGCTACGGATACAGACGCGCGAAACTCTCCCGGCAACCATAGTTGCATATGGGTAGCGCATCCATCCACTGCCCATGGCTCCAAGGCAGGGCAGGTTACGTTACACCTGACGGGTGATATGCTCGGTTGCGGGTCATGTCTCTCGGCAGCTTCCGGCGGATGCCATCGGCGGGCCGGACTGCTCAGGGTCGGGTATATACATCTCGGACGGCAGGAAGAAGCGAAGCGAACAGTCGGAAAAAAGGAGCAGGTTCATGCCAGATGGCCCGAATGAAGGCGAGCGCAGCGGAGTGTCGGAGGCTGGTGTGCAGGCGCCGGAAAGGGCAAGGGCAAAGACCCCTCCGCCCCTCGAGCGCAGCCGGTTCGGCGGTACCGAGAGTCGGCATGAACGTTCTGCCGAGGATGACACCCCCGTCTCGCGCAGTGACCTCAGCAAGGGTCCGCAGGAATTGCTTGAACAGCGGCCCGACCGGGTCAATTGGCGCGTGCTGATCGTATCCTCGGTGGTGATCCTCGCCTTTTCGGTCTGGGCGAGCATGATGCCCGAGGATGCGCGCCGGACGATGCAGGCGGCGGTCATCTGGATCGCGACCAATCTGGGCTGGTATTATGTGCTGACGGTCACCCTTGTGGTCGGCTTCATCCTCTGGGTCGCCTTCTCGAAGGAGGGCAATGTCCGGCTTGGCCCCGACCATTCGCGGCCGCAATACAAGCTTACGACCTGGGTTGCGATGCTGTTCGCTGCAGGGGTGGGCATCGACATGCTGTTCTATTCGGTGACCGGGCCTGTCGCGCATTACCTTTATCCACCCTCAGGGGAAGGCGCCACAGCGGCTGCGGTACAGGATGCCGTGGTCTGGACGATGTTTCATTACGGGATCGCGGGATGGTCCATGTATGCACTCCTGGGCATGGCGATGGGCTATTTCGCCTATCGCTGGGGGATGCCGCTGTCGATCCGGGCGGCGCTTTACCCCCTGCTGGGAAAGCGGGTGCGCGGCCCCTTGGGCGATGGCATCAGCATCATCGCCCTGGTCGGCACGGTGTTCGGCGTCGCCACCTCGATGGGCATCGGTGTTGTCCTGCTGAGCGTCGGCTTCTCGCTGCTGTTCGGCTTGCCGCAGGGGCTTTCGCTGCAGATCGCCCTTATCTTGGGCGCGGTGATCCTGACGATCCTGGCCACGACGTCGGGCGTGGACCGGGGCATCCGCATCATCTCGGAGCTGAACCTCTGGAGCGCCCTGGCGATGATGGTCTACATCCTCGTGGCAGGGCAGACGGCGTTTCTTCTGAACGCCTTGGTCGAAAACATCGGCCGCTTCATTCTGACCCTTCCCGCGCGCACGCTGCAGACCTTCGCCTACGAGCCGGGAGGCGCGCAATGGATGAGCAGCTGGACACTGTTCTTCTGGGCATTCTGGCTGGCCTGGGGGCCATTCGTGGGGGTTTTTCTTGCCCGCATCTCGCGCGGGCGGACGCTGCGCGAATTTGTGATTGCGGCGATCACGGCGCCGGTGCTGTGCGACTTCATCATCGTTTCCCTGTTCGGCAACTCGGCGCTGTTCGAGGTGTTGGGGGGAAACATGGACTTTGCCCGTCTTGCGGTCGAAAGCCCCGAACAAGGCTGGTATGCCCTGCTGGGGATGTTCCCCGGACCGATGATCCTGGTCGGACTTGCCACGTTTTCCGGGCTGCTCTTTTATCTCACAAGCGCCAACTCGGGGGCGATGGTCACCGCGAACTTCTCGGCCTCGATCCCCGATCCCTCGCGTGACGGACCGAAATGGCTGCGGATCTTCTGGGCGGTGATCACTGCCGTGCTGACGGTGGCGATGCTGCTGGCCGGCGGGGTTACGACGATGGAATATGCGACGCTGATCTTTGCCCTTCCGGTGACGATGATCGCCTATCTGGTGATGGCGTCATTCTACAAGGTCTTGCGGATGGAACGGGCGGAACGCGAAGGCCAGGTGCTTGTAAGGCGCAGCATGTCCCCCGCCGGCGGCCCCGCACCCGAAAGATCCTGGACGCAGCGCCTTGAACGCCTGCGTTCGTTCCCGTCGCTGCGCCAGGTCAGCCATTTTCTTGACCGGACAGTGCGCCCCGCGCTTGATGATGTGGCGGCAGAGTTTCGCCGGCTTGGCTACGAGGTCGAACAGGGCACGATGGTCAATGCCTATGGCATCCAGGAGCCTCTGTTGCGGGTGTCACTGGAGACGTTTCGGGCCTTCCACTACCAGGTCGCCGTGGTCGAGGCACCCGTGCCGACCTTCAGCGGCCGGATGACGCGCGACACGGACGTCTACTATCGGCTGGAAGTGTTTACGCAGACGGGTTCCGGCGGCTATGACCTGATGGACCTGACCAGGCAGCAGGTGATCGACGACGTGCTTGACCGCTACGAGGCCCATCTGGCGTTTCTGACCTATTCGACCGAGACCGACACGGCCTCGGTCCTCACGCCCGCGCGTCCGGCCCAGGCCTCGCAACCCCTGGTGCCAAGGGATGCAGGGGATCTGGAGGATCTGCAGGAAAAGGAGTGAGCGCCGCTTCCGGCCTTGTCTTGAACGAAGGTCTTGATGCTGCCGCTGCGGATTTTGCGCGGAGCTGTCATGGAAGATTCCGTTGTTCCCTTCGATCTATTGCGGATGTTTGTTGGCGATCATCCGCCGCTCTTCTATCCTGAGGTGCTGTTCAGGACGCTCCTGATCTACAGCTATACGCTGGGCCTGATCCGCTGGATTGGGGGGCGCAGCGTCGCGCAACTGTCGACGACCGCCATGCTCCACGTAATTGCTCTGAGCTCGGCCGTGGGCTTGCCACCTTCTACCCCGACGTTCCCTTGCTAGATCTGGTGCACCCCCGGCGTCGTTATGAGTGCGACAGGCCCTTAAGAGGTCGCGGCCAGAACATGCCCAGGAGTACCGCCCAGTCGTGCAAGCCCGCTGCGGCTCCCGGGTGTTATGGAACAGTTCAGGCGTGTCCATTGATCGGCACCAACCGTAAGCAGCCGGAACGTCGCATAATCTTCATCCTTCTGTCGAGGAACTGAGACACTGCGCGCCTATCAGCCCCGATAGACGAAGGAAGGGATAGAGGGTGCTGCAGGTCAGGAACGTCACGAAAACATTCGGTCAGCGGTCCGCCGTGGACGACATTTCCTTCACGGTAGAGGGACCTGCCTTTGTGGGCATCATCGGCCGCTCGGGTGCGGGGAAATCAACCTTCCTGCGGATGATGAACCGCCTGACCAACGCGACAACGGGCCAAATCCTGGTCGACGGACGCGACATCCTGCCCCTACGCGGTGCGGCTCGACGCCAGTGGCAAAGCCACTGCGCGATGATCTTCCAGCAGTTCAATCTGGTGCCTCGCATGGACGTGGCCTCAAACGTGCTGCACGGAATCCTGAACCGCCGCTCGACGCTGCAGACCATGTTCAACCTGTGGTCCCGCAGCGACATCATGCGTGCCATCGAAATACTCGAGCGGCTTGGCATCGCCGAACAGGCGTCGAAGCGGGCAGAGGCGCTGTCTGGCGGCCAGCAGCAACGCGTGGTCATCGCCCGCGCACTGATGCAGGATCCGAAGATCATCCTGGCGGATGAACCCATCGCAAGCCTCGATCCGATGAACGCCCAGATTGTCATGGATACGCTGAAGCGCATCAACGTGGAAGACGGGCGCATGGTCATCGCCAACCTGCACACGCTGGACACTGCGCGCCGCTATTGCGACCGGGTGATCGGCATGCGCGACGGGCGCATCGTCTTTGACGGCACGCCTGCCCAGCTATCGACTGGCGTGGCCCGCGACATCTATGGCGCCGACGCCAGCTTCAACGAGGCCGCGACCTCGACCGCCATCCCGACCGACAAGGCCCCGGACGACGCCTATGCGGCGCGGATGCTGGCCTGAACCCCATCCCCGGCCCGACCGGCCGCGGGTATCAACCCATGGAGAGACCATGAAGACCCTTGCCCTGGCGCTTGCCGCCGCCACCGCCCTGACGCCGATCACCGCGGCCGCGCAGGAGATCACCCAGTTCAACATCGGCATCATGGGGGGCGAAAACGCGCAGGACCGCATGACCTCGAACGAGTGCTACCGCGCCGCCATAGAGGAAGCCTTGGGCGTTCCGGTCAAGGTGTTCACCCCGGCCGACTACGACGGCGTCATTCAGGGTCTTCTGGGCGGCACGCTGGACATGGCCTGGCTGGGCGCATCCGGCTATGCCAAGATCTACCTGACCGACGCCGAGGCCGTCACCCCTGTGCTGACCAAGCAGAACATGGACGGCTCGACCGGCTACTACTCCTTCGCCTTCGCCCGTGCCGACAGCGGCATCACCTCGATCGAGGATGCCAAGGGCAAAACCTTCGTCTTTGCCGACCCCAACTCGACTTCGGGTTATCTGGTGCCGGGCGCCGAACTGACCGAAGCCCATGGCCCTCTGGACCAGTATTTCTCGGAAGTGCGCTTCTCGGGCGGCCATGAACAGTCGATCGTGGCCGTCGCCAACGGTGATGCCGATGCTGGCGTCAGCTGGGCCGACGGCTTGGGCGAATGGGAAGACGGCTATAACTCGGGCGCGTTCCGCAAGGCTGCCGATGCCGGCTTGGTGGACATGAACGACATCGTCGAGATCTGGAAATCGAAGCTGATCCCGGAAGGCCCGATGGTCGTCCGCAACGCCCTGCCTCAGGACGTGCGCGACAAGGTCACGCAACTGACCGCCGACCTGCACGAGACCGACAAGGAATGTGCCTTCGGGGTCGCTCATGGCGAGGCCCGGGACTTCGTGCCCGTCGAGCATAGCGCCTACGAGGGCGTCGTGGCCGCCCGCAAGCTGGAAGAAGCAAACAGCTAAGCTGTTCCTTGTTGGACCGCGTCCCTCGGGCGCAGTCCACTCCCTTTTCCGATCCTCGAGAGTTTCATGGCAGATACCGCCTTTGGACACAGCCGGACCGGCAGCCGTGCGCAGCTCCAGGCCACCTATCTGGATCTGGTGCGCCGCCGCCGCATGTATGGCGGCATCCTGCTGGTCTTCTTCGTCGTGTTGATGGCCGCAGGCTTCAACCTGGCGCAATCGCGCAATGCCGGAGGCTTCATCGACGGCCTGCCGATGGTGCTGTCCTTCCCGTCCGAGGTGATCGGGGAAGCCTGGCGGAACCGCGCGAACGTGCCGGAGATGATCGCCGAGCATGTTCCCTCGCTGATCGAGACGGTTAACATCGCAGCCGTATCCACCCTGCTGGGCGGCATCGCCGCGATGCTGCTGGCGCTGCTGTCCACGCGCGGCCTAGCCCGCTGGCCGGCGCTGACGCCCGTGTTCCGCCGCATCATGGACGCAACCCGCGCCGTGCCCGAGATCGTCATCGCGCTGATGCTGATCTATATCCTGGGAGGTGGCCCTATTCCCGCAGTTGCCGCCATTGCGCTGCATACCGCAGGGGCGCTTGGCAAGCTGTTTTCCGAAGTCGCCGAGAACGCCGACCTGAAGCCGGTCGAGGGGCTGACCTCGGTCGGCGCCACCTGGGGCCAGAAGATGTGGCTGGGCATCATCCCGCAGGTCGCGCCCAACTGGTTGTCCTACGGCCTCATGCGTTTCGAGATCAACGTGCGCGCCAGCGCGATCCTGGGCTTCGTGGGTTCGGGCGGGATCGGCTATGACCTCAAGATCGCGATGCAATGGGGCCAGGGACGCTATGACGAGGTTGTGGCGATCTTCCTGCTGCTGTTCTTCACCATCGTGGCGATCGACCGTCTGTCCGACCACGCCCGCGCCAGACTGGTGAAAGGCCGTTCCGCATGACCGATGCCACACTGATGCTGCCCATGGATCGCGCCCGGCCGGTTCTGGCCAGCTTTGCGCGCCGCCGCCTGATGTCCTTCGCGGTGCCGCTGGCGATCCTGGCCTATCTGTTCTATGCCGCAGTGTCCTTTGACTTGGCCGGGCTGGCGCAGCGGGCGCGCATGGACAATGCCGCAATCCTGCTCTCCGACTTCTGGCAGCACAAGACGCATGTCACCCGCAACAACCGCACCGGCGAGTTGACCGTCGCGGTCGAGGGCGAGGCCAAGGGGCTTTACCCGCAGGGCCAACTGCCTGATTTCGTCACCGTCGCCGGTGACATCACGACCATCGACCTGGGCAAGGGCCACAGCGTCATCTATGATGCGAGCGGAGCGCGTTACATCCACCCGGATGCCGGCACCATCGACATCCGCCCGGACGGCGACCGCCTGATCCTGACCGCGCCGGAACCCCGCCCGGACTGGATCAACGTCTCTGACACCCGCGTCAGCATCACGACCGAGGCCGGGCGCTTCGCCTATACCCGCAGCAAGATCGAGACTTTCCGATATTCGCCCGGCTGGCCCTTGTTCTTCTTCACGCTGGACAGTCCCTTTGCCCAAATGAGCTGGGCCGAACTGGGCGCTGCCGCGCTGTGGGGCGAGCGTGTGAACCCGGACCTGCCGAACATTTCCGCGATGATCCATGATTTCTGGACCAACAGCATGTGGCGGCATGGCGACGTTTTCTGGGCAATGTCGGAAACCGTTCTGATGGCGTTTCTGGGAACAATGGGCGCGGCGATCCTGTCCTTGCCGCTGGCCTTCATGGCGGCGTCGAACATGAACCCCCTTGGCCCATTGCGCTTCGCTTTGCGCCGCGTGTTCGACTTCATCCGGGGAGTGGATGCGCTGATCTGGACCATCGTTCTGGCCCGCGCCTTTGGTCCCGGCCCGATGACCGGCGCACTGGCGATCCTGCTGACCGATACGGGCAGCTTCGGCAAGCTGTTCTCGGAAGCGCTCGAGAATATCGACGAGAAGCAGGTCGAGGGAATCCGCTCGACCGGTGCGGGCACGCTGCAGCGCGCACGTTTCGGGGTGATCCCGCAGGTGATGCCGGTACTGCTGTCGCAGGTGCTGTATTTCCTGGAATCCAACACGCGCGGCGCGACCGTGATCGGCGCCATCGTGGGCGGCGGCATCGGCCTGCTGCTGACGCAGGCGATCCAGACCCAGAAGGACTGGGAGGACGTGGCCTATTACATGGTGCTGATCGTTCTGACGGTGATCGCGATGGACAGCCTGTCGGGCTGGCTGCGCCGCAAGCTGATCAAGGGCGACTGATGCCGAAGCTTTCTGCCGATACGCCCCTGATCCATCCGGGCGCGGTTGTCACCAACTCGACCTTCGGCGGCTGGTGCGAAGTGGGCGCGCAGTCGAACGTGCTGAACTCGGACTTCGGCGACTATGCCTATTGCGAGCGGTTGTGCGACATCGCCAACAGCAGCATCGACAGGTTCGCCAATATCGCCGCCATGTGCCGGATCTGACCCACCGATCACCCGATGCAGACGGCCAGCCTGCACCATTTCCTGTATCGCTCCAGCTACTACTGGGACGATGCCGAGGATGACGAGGGTTTCTTCGCCGCCCGGGCGGCGCGGCGCACAGTGGTCGGACCGGATACCTGGCTGGGGACGGGGTCATCGTCAAGCCCGAGGTGACGGTCGGCGCCGGTGCCATCGTGGCATCAGGCGCGGTGATCACGAAGGATGTCGCCCCCTACATGATCGTGGCGGGCGTTCCGGCGGTGCCCCTGCGCACGCGATTTGCGTCTGATATCGTCGAAAGGCTGATGGCACTTGCCTGGTGGGATTGGGACCACGCCCGCCTGCGGAGCGCCCTCGACAATTTTCGCACCCTGCCGGCCGAGGCATTCCTCGAGAGATACGGGGGTTAGTCGGGGTTCACCGTCAGCGTCACGCGCTCGCCCGCAAACCAAGTGGTGCCGTATTCGACCGGGCGGCCGTCCGCATCGACATTGATTGCCACCGACCGCAGCACCGCCGCACCTTGGGGCAGGTGCAGGGCCAGTGCCATGGTGGCGGGGGCAACCTTGGCAGTCAGTCGGGTTTCTATGCGGGTGTAGTCGGACAGCCCGCAATCCGCGAGGGCACGGGTGATCGAAGCATGCTCCTTGATTCTCGCCAGCAGATCGGGAAAGCGCACGGCATCGAAGACCGACCGAAACACCGCCAGCGGCTGGTCATCGGCCAGCGACACTCCCTCGACGACATGGACCGGCGCGCAGGGCGACAGATGGAGGGCCGCGGCCTCTTTTGCATTGGCGGCCCGCGTGTCCAGCATCGTCAGGCGCCGCGTAGCCGCCCGGCCGGAGGCGGCGACGTTCTGGTGAAATCGTACCCGCCGCCCCAAGGGATAATCCGTCGGCACCGAGGTCACGAAGACCCCCGCGCCGCGCCGGGTTCGCAGCGTCCCGGCATCGACCATGGACGCGATTGCATGGCGGACGGTGTGGCGGTTCACGCCAAAGCGGGCGGCAAGCTCGGCCTCGGTCGGCAGGCGGTCGCCGGGCCGGTAATGCCCGTCCGCGATCTCGGCCGACAGGGTATCGGCGATGGATTTCCAGAGGGGCGTTCCTGTCATTGAAAATTCACACTCCCGCGCTTGAGCCGCAAGCCTGCCTGGGCTACTACTTGTCTAGTTGTATAGAACACTAGACAAGCTGGCAAGATGTCGAGGCACGCAATGTCCCAGACCCATGAAACACGGCGCGGCTGGATGTCGGCCCTGGCCAAGGCCCCTGCCGCCCGGCTGGCGGCGCTGTTCCCCGATCTGCCGCGGCACGAATTGCTGCGCGCCCCCGAAATCGGCGCGGTCATGGTCGAAGGCCGGATCGGCGGCACCGGCGGGCGCTTCAACCTGGGCGAGATGACGGTGACGCGCTGCTCCGTCCGCTTGGGCCAGGCCGTGGGCCATGCCTGCGTCCAGGGCCGGGACAAGGATCACGCCCGCCGCGCCGCCGTCTTGGACGCCCTGCTGCAAGGCGAGCGGGCCGAGGCCCTGCGGACCGCCGTGCTGGACCCCCTTGAAGCCGAAGCGGCAGCCACCCGCACCGTGCGCGCCGAAAAGGCCGGAGCCACACGGGTCGAATTCTTCACCCTGATGCGCGGAGAGGACTGATGAACGATCTTTCCGGCGGTTTCGCCGATCCGGCGCGCGACGCCGCCCATGCCTTTCGCGCCGTCATGGAGGCCATGGCCCGTCCCGGTACGATCCAGACCCTTGCCAAGGCCGAGGCGCCGGGCCTTTCCGCCGCTACGGCGACGGTCCTGCTGGTGCTGACCGATACCACCACGCCGCTGCATCTGGCAGGCAGCTTGGACAGCCACGACCTGCGCCGCTGGATCGCCTTTCACACCGGCGCGCCGATCGTCCCTGCCGGGGACGCCACCTTCGCGCTAGGCCGCTGGATGGATCTGCAACCCGTATCGCGCTTCAGGATCGGAGAGCCGTCCTATCCCGACCGCTCGGCCACGCTGATCGTGGAAATGGACCGCCTGACGAATAACGGCCCGCGCCTGACCGGCCCCGGCATCCGCGACGTGGCCCATCTGTCGCTGCCCGAAACGGCGGCCTTCCGGGCGAACCGCGCGCTGTTCCCGCTGGGCTTCGACACGATCCTGACCTGCGGCGACCGCCTTGCCGCGCTGCCCCGCACCACCATCCTGGAGGAAAGCTGATGTATGTCGCAGTCAAAGGCGGCGAACGTGCCATCGACGCGTCCCATGCCTGGCTGGCCGAGGAGCGGCGCGGCGACAGGGCAGTCGCGGAACTGACCGTTCCCCAGATCTGCCAGCAACTGGCCCTGGCGGTGAACCGGGTCATGGCCGAAGGCTCGCTCTACGATCCCGACCTGGCAGCGCTGGCGATCAAGCAGGCGCGCGGCGACCTGATCGAGGCGGTGTTCCTGATCCGCGCCTATCGCACGACGCTGCCGCGCTTCGGCGCCTCGCGGCCGGTGGATACCGCGGCCATGGCGGTGGACCGCCGCGTTTCGGCCACCTTCAAGGACCTGCCGGGCGGGCAGGTGCTGGGCCCCACCTTCGACTATACCCACCGGCTGCTGGATTTCGCCCTGATGGCCGAGGGAGAGGTGCCGCCTGCCCCCACCGCGCCCGCCGATCCCGCCCCGGTTCCCCATGTCACCGGCCTTCTGGACCGCGACGGGCTGATCGAGGCCGAACCGCCCTGCGATGCCGCCCCCACCGACCTGACGCGCACGCCGCTGGAACTGCCTGCCGACCGGGCGCTGCGCCTGCAGGCCCTGGCCCGCGCGGACGAGGGCTTCACCCTGTCGCTGGCCTATTCCACGCAGCGCGGATACGGGCGCACCCATGCCTTCGTAGGCGAATTGCGCATCGGCCGCGTCGCGGTCGAGATGGAGCTGCCCGAACTGGGCTTTGCCATCGAGATCGGCGAGATCGAGCTGACCGAATGCGAGACGGTTAACCAATTCAAGGGATCGAAGACCGAGCCTCCGCAGTTCACGCGCGGCTATGGCCTTGTCATGGGCCAGTCCGAGCGAAAGGCCATCTCCATGAGCCTGGTTGACCGCGCCCTTCGCTGGCAGGAACTGGGCGAGGATTTCACCGGCGCCCCCGCGCAGGACCAGGAATTCGTGCTGTCCCATTGCGACAACGTGCAGGCCACGGGCTTTCTGGAACATATCAAGCTGCCCCATTACGTCGATTTTCAGTCCGAACTGGAACTGGTGCGCCGCCTGCGGGCCGAGGCCCAGGCCGCACCGATGCAGGAGGCCGCCGAATGAACATCGTCTTCGACATCGGAAACGTCCTGGTCCGCTGGGACGCCCGCGCGGCCTTTGCCCCCGGCCTGACGCCCGAGGCGGCGGATGCCTTCATGACCCGCATCGGCTTCACCGCCCTGAACCTGCGCGGCGACGGGGGCGAGACTTGGGCCGACATCGCCACCGCCATCGCCGACAAGGACGACCGGGCGATGTTCCTGTCCTATCTGCCGAACTATGCCCGCGCCATTGCCGAACCCATCGAAGGGACATGGGCGCTGATGGACCGGCTGCGGGCCAAGGAGCACGCCATCCACGCCATCACCAACTGGTCGGCGGAAACTTGGGCGACGGGCCTTGCCACCCATCCCCGGCTGGGCACCAGCTTCGGCACCGTCATCGTGTCGGGCCAAGAACGGGTGGTGAAGCCCGATCCGGCGATCTTCGCGATCTTCTGCGAACGGGCCGCGGTTGCCCCCGACAGCTGCGTCTTCATCGACGACAGCGAAAAGAACGTCGCGGGCGCGCGGGCCTTCGGCATGGACGCGATCCACTTCACCACACCCGAGGCGCTTGAAGCAGCGCTGACCGAAAGGGGCCTGCTGTGAGCGATTACAACTTCGCCTATCTGGACGAACAGACCAAGCGCATGATCCGCCGCGCCTTGCTGAAGGCCCTGGCGGTCCCCGGATACCAGGTGCCCTTCGCCAGTCGGGAAATGCCGATGCCCTACGGCTGGGGTACTGGCGGCGTACAGGTCACGGCGGCCTGCCTGACCCCTGACGACCGGCTGAAGGTCATCGACCAGGGCGCGGACGACACCACGAATGCCGTCTCCATCCGCCGCTTCTTCCAGCGGACCGCCGGGGTCGAGGTCACCGAACGCACGGCGGATGCGACCGTGATCCAGACCCGCCACCGCATCCCCGAACATCCCCTAACCGAGGGCCAGATCCTCGTTTATCAGGTGCCGATCCCCGAACCGCTGCGCTTCCTGGAACCGCGCGAAACCGAGACCCGCAAGATGCACGAGCTTGAGGAATACGGGCTGATGCATGTCAAGCTGTATGAAGACATCGCCCGCCACGGAGAGATCGCGACCAGCTATGCCTATCCGGTCCGGGTCGAGGGGCGCTATCTCATGGACCCCTCCCCGATTCCAAAGTTCGACAACCCCAAGCTGGCGGGCAATCCCGCGATCCAGCTGTTCGGCGCGGGGCGCGAAAACCGCATCTATGCCGTGCCGCCCTGGTCGCACGTCGTCAGCCTCGATTTCGAGGATCATCCATTTCGGGCGTCCAAGGCCGACCATGACTGCGACCTTTGCGGCGCGCGGTCCAGCTATCTGGACGAGGTGATCACCGACGACAAGGGCAGCCGGATGTTCGTCTGTTCCGATACCGATTTCTGCAATTCCCGGCAGGCCCAGGGACATCGCGGCCGCCTTTCCAAGGAGGCCGCGTGATGGACGGCGCGAATGTGACGATGCCGCTGCTGGCGGTCGAGGGGCTGACCAAGCGATACGGCCCGCGCATCGGCTGCGCCGATGTCAGCTTCGACCTCTGGCCGGGCGAGGTGCTGGGCATCGTCGGCGAAAGCGGGTCGGGCAAGTCCACGCTGCTGTCCTGCCTGGCCGGGATGCAGCGCCCGGACGAAGGCGCGATCCTGTGGGACGGCCGCGACGTGCTGGCCTTTTCCGAGGCCGAGCGGCGGCGCCTGCTGCGCGGCGACTGGGCCTATGTCCACCAGAATCCCCGCGACGGACTGCGCATGGGCGTGAGCGCCGGCGGCAATGTGGGCGAACGGCTGATGGCGGTGGGCCAGCGCAATTACGGCGCGATCCGCAGCACGGCCGCCGACTGGCTGGGCCGGGTCGAGATCGCGGCCGAACGCATCGACGACCGCCCTTCGGCCTTTTCAGGGGGGATGCAGCAGCGGCTGCAGATCGCCCGCAACCTGGTCACGGGGCCGCGTCTGGTCTTCATGGACGAACCCACTGGGGGCCTTGATGTCAGCGTGCAGGCGCGGCTGCTGGATCTGCTGCGCGGCCTGGTACGCGACCTGGGCCTGTCGGTGGTGATCGTCACCCATGATCTGGCGGTGGTCCGGCTTTTGGCCGACCGGCTGATGGTGATGAAGGGCGGGCGCGTGATCGAGACCGGCCTGACCGACCAGGTGCTGGATGATCCGCAGCACGCCTATACCCAGCTTCTCGTGTCCTCTGTCCTGCAGGTGTAAGACCATGATCCGTATCGAAGACCTGTCCAAGACATTTTCCCTGCACAACCAGGGCGGCGCCGTGCTGCGGGTGATGGAAGGGGCGACGCTGAACGTCGAGGCAGGCGAATGCGTCGGCCTTGTGGGGCAATCCGGTTCGGGAAAATCCACGCTGATGCGGATGATCCATGGCAACTATCTGGCCGCGTCGGGATCGCTGGTCGTGGCCGGGCTGAACCTTGTGACGGCGCAACCCCGCCAGATTGTCGCGCTGCGGCGTCATACGCTGGGCTATGTCAGCCAGTTCCTGCGCGTCGTCCCCCGCGTCCCCACCATCGAGGTCGTGGCCGAGCCGTTGTTGCAGCTTGCCACCCCGGCTGCCCAGGCGCGCGACCGCGCGGCCCACCTGCTGTCCCGGCTGAACATCCCCCAGCGGCTGTGGACGCTATCGCCGACCACCTTTTCCGGGGGGGAACAGCAGCGCGTGAACATCGCGCGGGGCTTTGCCCATGCCTATCCCGTCATGCTGCTGGACGAACCGACTGCCAGCCTTGACGCCGCGAACCGAGAGGTCGTGCTGTCCCTGATCGAGGAGGCCAAGGCCAGGGGCGCCGCGATCCTGGGGATCTTCCACGACGAAGCCGCCCGCGACCGCGTCTGCGACCGACTGGTCGATGTGACGCGCTTCACACCGGGTCTGGCGGCATGACGCGGCTTGTGGCGGTCGTCGGCCCCTCGGGCGCAGGCAAGGACATGCTGATGGCGATGGCCTGCGCCGCCCGCCCTGACATCCGCGCCGCACGGCGCGCCATCACCCGTCCCTCTCAGGCAGGGGGCGAGGATTTCGACGGCGTGACCGAGGCCGAATTCGCGGCACGCGCCGCGCGTGGCGATTTCGCGCTGAATTGGCGCGCGCATGGCCTGGGCTATGGCATCCCGGCGCAGGAACTGGCGGGGCCCGGCACCGTCCTGCTCAATGCCAGCCGCGCCGTCCTGCCGCAGGCGGCGGCGCTGTTTCCTGGCCTGACGGTCTTGCTGGTCACCGCCCCGCCGCATGTCCTGGCCGCGCGGCTTGCCGCGCGCGGACGCGAAAATGCCACGGACCAGGCCGGGCGGCTGGAACGCGCGGGCTTTGCGCTGCCCCCCGGCATCCCCTATTGCGAGGTCGTCAATGACGCGTCCCCCTTGGCGGGCCTGGCGCGATTCATGGACGCGCTGTCGTCCGCCCTGGCGCCGGTCAGGGCATAGCGGTGCAGCAGGCGGAAAGGACCATCCGCAGGTTCGCCGAACAGGCACAGGTCGGTGACGGCAAAGGGCCGGGGCAGCACCGGCGCAAAATGCGCCGCCAGCAGGTCCGCGGCGCGAGAGGCCATGCCCGGGTCCAGCCGATCGGTCAGCGTCAGGTGGAAGCGGAACTCCTCCATCACGAAGGGATAGCCCCACTGCTCCAGCAGGTCGCGCTGCCTGGCCGTCAGACGGTCCGGGCGGCGGCGGGCGATCTCGGCTTCGGTCAGAGGCGCGCGCAGCGGGTCCAGGTCGCGCACGACTTGGGCTGCCAAGGCCTCCAAGGGGGCGGTATCCCCTTCAGGCACAAGCGCCAGAAAGCCGTCGAGCAGCTTCATCCGCAGCCTCGGCAGGACCACCGGCTGCAAGCGGGCGGCAAGCGTGCGAACAGCGGCATCCAGGTCACCGGGCGCGACGCCTTGGGCCAGCCGGAAGGGCGGCTTGATCGTGCCGTGAAAGCCATAGCGGCGAGGCTCCTCGGTGATCCGAGGGGCGGGCAGGCCCAGCTCGGGCTGCGAACAGGATGTCCCGGTCGCGGGATCATATCCCAGCCACCGCGCGGCAAGATCGGCGAAGGCACCCGCAGGGGGCGCGTAATAGATGGCAAAGCGTTTCATGTCGTTCATGACCAGCCCCCTTATCCCGCAACTGTCACACTGCTGTGACAGCCGAATGGCAATCAGCCCGATGACAACCAGGACAGCAACACGAGAATCCAGATGACCGATACCATTCTTGCCAATGCCACGCTGGTCCTGCCCGACGAGGTTGTCCGGGGCCAGCTCCGGCTGTCCGCCGGGCGGATCGCCGCGATCGCCACCGGCACATCTGTCCCCCCCGGCGCCATCGACTGCGAGGGCGATCTGGTGCTGCCGGGACTGGTGGAACTGCATACCGACAACCTGGAACGCCACCTGCAGCCGCGCCCCAAGGTCGAATGGCCCCATCAGGCGGCCATCGTCGCCCATGATGCCGAACTGGCCTCGACCGGGATCACCACAGTCTTCGACGCGTTGCGGGTGGGATCGGTCTTCAGCAACACCAATGCTGGATATGGCGAATACGCCCGCGCCCTTGCGACCGAAATCCTGGAGCTGCGGACACAGGGGGCGCTGCGCATCAGCCATTTCCTGCACCTGCGCGCCGAGATTTGTTCCGAAACCTTGGTAGAGGAAATGGCGAAGTTCGGCCCCGACGACTGCATCGGCATCGTCAGCCTGATGGACCACACTCCTGGACAACGCCAGTTCCGCGATGTCGGCAAGCTGCGCGACTATGTGATGGGCAAGCGCGGGCTGTCGGATGCCGAATTCGACGCCCATGTCGAAAGCCAGCAGGCCCTCCGCGACAAACTGGGCCCGCTGCACGAAACCACCGCCGTGGCCGAAGCGCGCCGCTATGGCGCGACGCTTGCCAGCCATGACGACACGACTGCCGAACAGGTCGCTGTCTCGGCCGGGCATGGTGTGCATTTCGCCGAGTTCCCCACCACGCTGGAGGCCGCGCAAGCCTGCCGCGCCAAGGGCATCGGCGTGATGATGGGGGCACCGAACCTGATCCGGGGCGGGTCGCATTCCGGCAATGTCGCGGCCCATGACTTGGCCGAGGCGGACCTGCTGGACATCCTGTCGTCGGATTACGTTCCGTCGTCGCTGCTGACGGCCGCGCTGATGCTGGGCGATCTGTGGGACGACATGCCCCGCGCAATCACAACCGTGACCGCCGCACCGGCTGCGGCGACGCGCCTGGATGATCGTGGATCCCTGAGCATCGGCCTGCGCGCTGACGTGATCCGGGTCACTCGCTTGGGCAGGGCCAGTGCCGTCCGGGGAGTCTGGGTTCAGGGCACACGTGTGGCATAGTCCTGCTACGGAGGTATCTCAGACAGGACTTCTCAAGAATGGTCCCAGGGGCTGCCGGCTTCAAATGCGGACCAGCACGCTATCCTACCATATTCGGGGCAGGTGGGACCTTCTCGTTTTTAAGCGGCGATCCGTTTCTTCGGCTAACAGAAGCAGGCCCCTGCGTTCGGTTTGATGCCGGAGCCTACTTGCGGCATGCACGCCGATCCCTGATGCGTTCCGATCTTGAAAAGCACATAATTCGTCCCGCGATGTCGGAATTGCCGCGCCTCCTGCGTCTTTAATCCAGACGGCGGCAGGCGTCGTTCCACCAGGGAGAGAAGACAGATGCGCGTGATGGTATTGGTGGAAAGCGACCGAGAGCAGCGA
This sequence comes from Paracoccus sp. SY, assembly GCF_002901215.1. Classification (NCBI taxonomy): domain Bacteria; kingdom Pseudomonadati; phylum Pseudomonadota; class Alphaproteobacteria; order Rhodobacterales; family Paracoccaceae; genus Paracoccus; species Paracoccus sp. SY. Next base: position 21,791 of record NZ_NWMQ01000043.1, read on the forward strand.
ACGGGGCAAGTTGCCCTCGGCTGAGATGCTGGAGGCGATGGGGAGGTTCAATGAGGAACTGGCTGATCCGGGAATCATGCTCGGAGGTGACGGCCTGAAGCCTTCCGCTCAGGGGAGGCGGATTGCCTTCGAGGGCCCGTCCCGTCTGGTCATTGACGGCCCGTCTGCCGAGACAGAGGAACTGGTGGCGGGCTATTGGCTGTGGAACGTCCGGGACATGGATGAGGCGATTGCCTGGGCGAAGCGCTGTCCAAACCCAATGCCCGGCCCGAGCGAACTTGAAATCCGCCCCCTCTACGAAATGGAGGACTTCGCTGAGACAATGACGCCCGAGCTTTCCGAGCTGTTCGATCGCACGCGCGAGAAGCTGGCCCGGACCGGCTGAACATGAGGCTGACCGTTGCAATCCTCGCAGGGAGATGTTGCTGCAACCTGCTCTCTATGCCGGCCAGCGACACCCTGCCCGGGCAGTTGAACTGAATGCGACCGCCCGGCAGGCAGATCCGGCGTCTTCTGCGGGTTTGCTCGCCGGGCCGTGAACACCTAATCCATCATGCCGGAACAAGGCTGCGATGATCGATGACCAGGACACCTGACCCAAGTTGGCTTGAGGCACGGCTGGTCGCAGTCCGGCCAAGGGTCGTTGCAGCCCTGCTTCGCGGGTTTCGCGATCTCGATCTTGCAGAGGACGCCTTTCAGGAGGCCTGTCTCCGCGCGCTGAAGACCTGGCCCGAGAAAGTGCCGCCCCGCGACGCTGCCGCCTGGCTGATTATGGTGGGCGCAACGCCGCACGAGATCAGCTTCGACAAGCGGGGCGCCTGACATTGATGTCGCCCGGTGATCCGGTCTTCGACGGCTCGGTTGAGCCCGACATCGCAGAGCGGCTGCACGCCGCCAGTTATCAGGACGACATCCTGAGGCTGCTCTTCGTCTGTTGCCACCCGAACCTTCCGGCCACTCAGCAGATTGCCCTGGCACTGCGGATCATCTCGGGGCTGCCGGTTTCCCGCATCGCCGCAGCCTTCCTGGTCAGCGAAAGCGCCATGGAACAGCGGATCACAAGGGCAAAGGCATGCGTTGCCGGGGCAGACATTCCCTTCGATCCCCCCTCCCCGCCCGAACGCACGAAACGGATCGGGACCGTTCTGGCGATGCTTTATCTGATGTTCAACGAAGGCTATACCGATGCCCATCCCGGCAGTGAACGGTCAAAGCTTTGTGCCGAGGCGATCCGCCTAGTGGAACTGGCGTTGCGGATGTTCCCGAGTGAGCCTGAGGTGATGGGTCTTCCTGCCCTGATGCTGGTCCAGCATTCCCACCAGAAGGCCGGGTTTGCACCTTCAGGCGCCCCGATCCTGCTGGAAGACCAGGACCGTGCGCGATGCGACCGAGGAATGATTGGCGAGGCGGTGGCATTGCTGGGCAAGGCGGTGCCTTATGGGCGCCACGGACCATACCAGGTCCAGGCAGCCATCGGCGTGCTCCATGCACGCGCTTCGCACCCCGAGAATACGGATTGGGCCAAGATCGAGCAGCTTTATGAGGCCCTGGAACAGCACGTACCCTCTCCGGGGGAGTGTCCTGAACTTTGTGTATCTGGCCCGGTCCATGCGGTTTCAGATACTCAAGCGTTGAAGCGCTCGCCGAACATTATGGCGAACTGGTTGCGGGCCGCAAACCATTCCCGGACGTTTCGGCCGTCCTTCTCGAAGCTGCGGATGGCCAGGTAGATCAGCTTTGTCGCCGCCTCGTCTGTGGGGAATGACGCTCGGGTCTTGATCGACTTGCGGATGACCCGGTTCAAACTTTCTATGGCATTGGTGGTGTAGATGATCTTGCGGATCGCCGGATCGAAGGCAAAGAACGGGATCACCTCGGCCCATGCGCGTCGCCAGGCTGGGGCGATGGACGCGTATTTCCCGGCCCATTTCTCCTCAAAGGCATCGAGTTCGGCCTCGGCCATTGCGGCGGTTGGGGCGCTGTAAATCCTGCGCAGGTCGGCAGCCACAATCTTGCGGTCCTTCCAGGAGCAAAAGCTCAGGCTATGGCGGACCAGATGCACGATGCAGGTCTGGACCATGGCGTCCGGAAAGGCGGCGGTGATGGCCTCAGGAAAGCCCTTCAGCCCGTCAACGACCCCGATCAGGATGTCCTGCAGCCCTCGGTTCTTCAGCTCGTTCATCACCGCCAGCCAGAACTTGGCGCCCTCGTTTTCAGCGATCCAAAGGCCCAGGACCTCGCGCAGGCCGTCACGGGTCACGCCAAGGGCGATGTAGACAGCCTTGTTCTTGACCGTGCGGCTGTCGGCATCGCGGATCTTCACCCGCAGCGCATCAAAGATGGAGGAGGATCAGAAAAC
>NZ_NWMQ01000044.1:0-23958 GCF_002901215.1 Paracoccus sp. SY
CATGGGCCTGCAGAGCGGGATCGGCAGGGTCCAGTTTATCTCTCATACGTTCCATCCCTTCGAAGGACCGCGGCATAAGCGATGCAGGTGAGACGGGAAACCATGTTTGTCCGTTCCTTCCGCACCGTCATTCGGAATGGGGCCGACAAGCCCCTGCCGTGAAATTGCCGAATGCCCACTAGGCTGAGACCGGCTCAAGGGCCGGAGCGGTCATTATGGACCGGCGGAGCGAGTCGACGAGAACAGATCCCACGGATCGAGAGACCTCGCACGCATTGCCTTGTTGCGCCTGCCTGTAGTTCTGCAGGAACGCAATGATGTGGGCATCGCATCCTGCGGGTCGCGGCGGATCTGTCCGATATAGCGGGGTTTATCGGTCCTGGCGGTCGCAAGAGCATGCAGCCCCTGGCGATGAGAGCAGGTGATGTTGGCTACGACCAGTTGCACCATTCGTCGCGGCCGGGGCGTGGGATGCTTAGCCTCTGGAGACCGCGCTGCTGGCCAAGGCCGATCAGTTGACGGGCGGCGAGGACGCCTTTCTGATCGTGGACGACACGGCGCTGCCCAAAAAGGGCCGGCAATCGGTCGACGTGGCTCCGCAGTATGCGACCGTTCTGGGCAAGAATGCCAACTGCCAGACCTTAGTCTTGCTCACGCTGGCCTTGCTTGAGGTGCACGTGATGGTCAGCCTCAGATTGTTCCTGCCCGAAAGCTGGACCAGTGACCTGTAGCGGCTCGTGCGGGCGCGCGTGCCAGAGGATCGCTGGGCACCGCGCGATCTGACCCGAGATTGCCCTCGAGGCGATTGACCGCATCCGTGCTGCGGGTGTGCGCTTTGGCTGCGTTCTGGCGGACAGAAAAAGGCGATCAGGTCGTCTAACATTTCGCGAAAGACCCATGCCAGTCTCTATGAAGACTGCCGGTATCGAAACTATAACCCTTAGGGAGATGCCTGTAGATGCCCACCCACACCGAAAAGGATGCGATATGAACGGAGCGGAAAGCGTGGTTCGCAGCCTGCACGCGGCGGGAGCCGAGGTGTGCTTTGCTAATCCCGGAACTTCCGAGATGCAGTTTGTCGATGCGCTTGATCGCACGCGGCTGATACGGTGCGTGCTGGGCCTGTTCGAAGGCGTGGTGACCGGTGCAGCCGACGGCTATGCGCGGATGGCCCGCAAGCCGGCCGTGACGCTGCTGCATCTGGCACCGGGCTTTGCCAATGGCGCAGCCAACCTGCACAACGCTCGCAAGGCGCGTACGCCGGTTCTGAACCTGGTGGGTGAGCATGCCGTACGGCATCTGGACTATGACGCGCCCTTGTCGGCCGATATCTCGGGCGCGGCGGCGCCCTTTTCGGACTGGGTCAGGACCGGGACATCGGCTGCGACCCTCGGGCAGGACGCAATGGCGGGATGGGCTGCGGCCTCGTCCCATCCGGGCGCTGTGGCGACGCTGATCCTGCCAGCCGACCTGGGCTGGGACGAAGGCGGCGTCATCGCCCCGCCGCCCGTTGCCGCCGAGCCCCGCGCGATCGAGGAAAGCGCCCTTAGCCAGGCTGCGCAGGCGCTTGGGCCTGGGGCACTGCTGCTGGTTGGGGGAACGGTGTTGGAGGATCCAGCCGCCCAAGTGCTTGCGGCGGGCATTGCGCAGGCCACAGGTGCCACGCTGATGGCGCCGGGATCGAACCGCCGGGTCGAGATGGGCGCGGGCCTGCCCGTCATTCCGCGCGTTCCCTTTCCCATCGACCTGGCGATCGAGACCTTGTCGCGCTTCGACCGCGCTGTCCTCGTGGAGGCCGTCGAGCCGGTGGCGTTCTTCGCCTATCCCGGCCGCCCCAGCCTGCTGCTGCCGCCTGGCTGCTGCATCACCACCTTGGCCAAGCGCGACCAGAACGGTCCCGCCGCCCTGGCGGCCTTGGCCGATCTGGTGGGCGCGCGACCCTGGCAGGGACCCGGTGTAATGCGCCCTCCGGCGCCACAGGCCGGTCCTTTGAACGATGCGGCACTGTCGCTGGCCATTGCCTCGGCCCTGCCCGAACGCGCGATCGTCATCGACGAAGGGATCACCCGCGCACGCGGCGTGGGCAGCCTTGCCGCAGGGGCGCCGCGGTTGTCTTGGCTGTCGATTACCGGCGGGTCGATCGGCATCGGCGTGCCCCTAGCGGCCGGGGCGGCAGTCGCCTGTCCCGACCGCCCGATCGTGGCCCTGCAGGCGGACGGGTCCGCCATGTACACGCTGCAGGGTCTCTGGACCCAAGCGCGCGAGGGGCTAAACGTCACCACCGTGATCCTGGCGAACCGCAGCTATGAAATCCTGAAGGGCGAACTGCTCCGCGTCGGCGCCAATCCCGGCCCTACGGCCCTGAACATGCTGGACCTGCGGCGGCCGGACCTGGACTTCTGCGCCTTGGCCCGCGGCATGGGCGTACCCGCCATGCGCGTCGAGGATGCCGCCGAACTGCACCGCGCCATCGCGGCATCGGTTCTTGAACCCGGACCGATGCTGATCGAGGCGATGCTTGATTAGGCACCGGGGCGGGCACTCTGATCCCTGCCCCTCCTTGGCGGCCTGACACCGCACCGGGCTTTCCATGCGACGCACCCTGAAAGCGATCACCGATGCGCAGCTTCTATCATCGCGACGAGGCCCTGCACGTCTCGCAGCAGTTCATGCGCGGGTGGGTTGCGCGGGGCGACCCACAGTCCTGCACGGACCCAAGCCCTACTGGCTGCCGATGATCGCGCAAGCCCTATCCCTGACATGCCTGTATGGCCAATGATAGCGGCATATTGATCAAAGACTTGAGGGAAATTGAGTGATAAGGGAGAACGATGTTGTATGCCGCTTCCCGGATGTCGTGCACCTTGGATGGCATCAACCAGGTCGGGCAACTGCGAACAGGATGGATACCTTGGACGGGACGCAAGGGTGAGACGCAACACCGACAACTTTCACCTCGCATGCGGCAACCTGCCGTCGGGCGCGATGAATGGCCTGACAGACGTTCCCGGCGTCTTGGTTGGCCACTGCACCCTGCGTGACGGCGATATCAATACGGGTGTGACCGCGATCCTGCCGCACGGGCGCAACCTTTTCCGCCGCAAGGTGGTGGCCGCCAGTCACGTGATCAATGGGTTTGGCAAGACCGTCGGGCTTGTGCAGATCGACGAACTTGGCGCGATCGAAACGCCGATCCTGCTGACCAACACGCTTTCGGTCGCAGCGTGCAGCGCAGCCCTGATCCGTGATGCCCTGGCGCGCAATCCCGACATTGGCCGCACCACGTCCACGGTCAATGCCGTGGTCGGCGAATGCAATGACGGTCCCCTCAACGACATCCAGGCCATGGCAGTCACCGAAGACCATGCACGGTCTGCCCTGGCGGCAGCGCATGGCGGGCCGGTGGAACAAGGCAGCATCGGGGCCGGCACGGGCATGACCTGTTTCGGGTTCAAGGGCGGGATCGGATCTGCCTCGAAACGGCTGGAGATCGCGGGCGAGGATTTTCATCTGGGCGCGCTTGTCCTGACGAACTTCGGCAACGCGGGCGATCTGATCTTGCCCGATGGCCGCCATCCGTCGCCCCCGGATCCAGAGGTCAAGACCACCGAGAAAGGTTCCGTCATCGTGGTTCTGGCCACCGATGTGCCGCTGGAACACCGGCAACTCAGTCGGGTGGCCCGGCGCGGCAGCGCGGGACTGGCACGACTGGGCTCGTTCTGGGGACATGGCAGCGGCGACATCACCATCGCCTTCTCGACCGCCAATCCGGTCGATCATGATGAGGACCGGGATATCGTCAGTCGGCGCGTCCTGAACGAGAGCCGGATCGACCTGCTTTTCCGGGCTGCGGCGGAAGCCACGCAGGAGGCTGTCCTAAATTCGATGCTGGCCGCGGACCGGTTCGTCGGCCGGGGCGGAACCCTGCGCACGTCCCTGGCCGATTGGCTGGACGGCGAGGCAGGACGCGCATCCTAAATCGCGGCACAGGCTGCATCACCGTCGAGCCGGGCAATGCCAGACAGGCCAGGGTTCATGTCCATAGCGTGCCTCTGTACGGCAAACTGATGCTTGTTGACAACTGGAAGCCTGGCAAGTCCACTCTGCTCAAAATGCAAGAACGGGGGGATGACTGGTGGATACAGCGGACTTGGTGCTGACCGGCGGCGTGGTCTGGTGCGGGCTGGGGCGGCCCAGGGCCGAGGCCGTGGCGATGCGGCAAGGTCGCATCATGGCCGTTGGCACCACGTCGGACATGTGCGGGCTGATTGGCCCGGACACGCGCGTCATCGACCTTCGGGGGCGCTTCGCGATGGCGGGTCTCAACGACGCGCACATGCATCTGCTGTCGGTCGGCATCGCCATGAACCAAGTCGATCTGCGCCCCGACGCCGCGCCCACGCTGGCCGCGCTGCTGCAAGCCCTGGCGGCGCGGGCAGCCGTGACGCCCAAGGGCCAATGGGTCCTTGGCCGAGGCTTCAACCATTTCCTGTTGGATGTGGAACGCTTTCCACATCGGGACGAACTGGACCGGGCCTGTCCCGACCATCCCTGCTATATCGTGCGCACCGACGGCCATTCCGCCGTGGCCAACAGCCGCGCCCTGGCCTTGGCCGGCGTCGATGAGACGACCCCGCAGCCCGAAGGCGGGTTGATCGAGATCCGCGACGGCCGGCTGACCGGCATGGTCGCCGAGACCGGCCGCGAGGCTTTCGAAGCCGTTTTGCCCCACCCATCGCTTGATGAGATGGTCGACGCGATCGAACAAGCGGGCAACCTGATGCTGAGCCACGGCATCACCTCGGTCATGGAGGCCGCGATTGGCCTGCACGCGGGCTGGGACGAGATGCTGGCCTATCGCCGCGCGCATGCCGAGGGCCGCCTGCCCGTCCGGGTCTATGGCTGCGTGATGGGGGACAAGACCCGTTCCATCCTACCTCAGGTCATGGCCGAAGGTCTGGCGACGGGCGACGGGGACGAGATGTTCCGCATGGGGCCCGTCAAGATCTTTACCGACGGCAGCGCGGGATCGAAGACCGCCGCGATGACGGTGGATTACATGGACGATCCGGGCAACAAGGGCCTGCTGTGCATTCCCGACCAGGAAGAATTGAATGCGATGGTACGCCAGGCCCATGAGGCGGGCTGGCAGATGGGCATCCACGCGATCGGCGATGCTGCCATCGAAGAGGTCCTGAACGCCATCGAGGCCGCGCAGGACGCTAACCCTGCCCCAGACCGCCGCCACCGGATCGAGCATTGCGGCTGGCTGCGCCCCGACCAGATGGACCGGATGGAGCGGCTGCATGTCCTGCCGGTCTCGCAGGCCTCGTTCCTCTATTGGTTTGGCGACAACTACGAAACCGTGCTGGAGACCGACCGCATCGCGGCCTCGCACCCGTTCCGCACCTGGATCGAACGGGGGCTGCATCCCTCGGCTTCCACCGACTGCCCGGTCACCGACATCGACCCCCGCGCCGTGATCTACAATCTGGTGACCCGCAAGACCCGCACGGGAAAGCTGTTCGGGCCGGAACATCGGTTGTCCATCGACGAGGCGCTGCACGCCTATACCTGGTCATCGGCCTATGCCTCGCACGAGGAGACGCTGAAGGGCCGGCTTGAACCGGGACAACTGGCCGATATCGCCGTCTTCGACCGCGACCTGACTGCTGTCGCCCCTGAGGCGCTGCTGGAGGCGGTCTGCGAGATGACCTTGCGCGGCGGAGAGGTCGTCTATCAGAGGACCGATCACCCTTGAGCAGACGCGACATCGCTTGCTGCCGACCAACTTCTGCCGGTCACCAAAGGAAGCGAAGCGTCCGCAGCACCTCGAACCAGTCGTCGCGGGCGAAACGCAGGCGGCGCGGTTCGGGGTATTCGACGCTGGGGAAGAAGCTGCCGCGATAGGCGTCGATGGGGGTGCTGAACTCCACCTCGATGTCCCAGCGGGCGGCCAGAGGCGGATGGCTCCGCAGCGGCAGGTCGGACAGCGCCGCCCTGACACCTTCGCGGATCAGGTCGCGGGCGCGGGTGGGCGTGACCGAGGAGGCGGCGGGCCCGAAGCCCTGGCTGACCGGCACCGTCACGATCCCCGGTGCCAAGTCCGTAGCCGCCGCGCAGATACCACAATCGCCCGACAGGAACGCCGAAGGCACGCCAAGCGAGGCCGCGGTCAGCGCGTTCACGGTGAACTCTGACGCAAGCGCGCCGTTAATCGTCAGGCGCATGATCCTGCCATTAAAGCTGTGCGCCAGCGGATTGCTATCGGTGCCGGCCGCGTCGTGATAGCCGGTATAGATCGCCGCCGCGCAGTCGTGGTCAATGCCGAACATCATCGAATGGGGATGGCCCGACCAGTCGCGGATGATCCGCGCCTCGGGCGGCAGGCGGTCCACCAGCAAGTTGCGCCCGGTGTGGTGGGCGTCCTTGATGACGATCTCGGACGCGCCCGCTTCAAGCGCGCCCTCGCAGGCGGCCACCACCTCAGCGGTCATCAGCGCCTGGAACTCGGGGTATTCGGGCTTGTCGCGTTCGGTCTCGGGCCAGCAGGCGATGCCTGCGGTGCCCTCCATGTCGGCGCTGATGAAGACTTTCATTCCGGGCGTCCCTGTCTGGCGAAAGCCGGAGGCTGTGACGGAGCCGATGAAAACACAAGCAAAAATTAAGGAGACTTTCCTTGCCATCCTGCCGCCAGCGGCTAACCTGCCCGTAACTTGTCTTGGAGGATCGATGGGCCCTGTTGCGGATTTGGTGCTGAAAGGCGGTAAAATCTGGTGTGGCGCGGGCCTTCCCGTCGCTCAGGCGCTTGCCGCCTGGCAGGGCAAGGTCCTGGCCGTGGGCAGCGATGCCGAGATGGCGCCGCTGATCGGGGACGGCACCCGGGTCGTCGATCTGGAAGGCCGGTTTGCAATGCCAGGGCTTTACGACAACCACCTGCACCTGATCTCGACCGGGCTGGTGCTGGGTCATGTCGATGCCTCGCCCCAGGCCGCGCCGACGCTGGACGCCCTTCTGTACGCGATCCGGGCCCGCGCGGCCGTCACGCCCAAGGGCGAATGGATCCGGGCACGCGGCTATGAACAGCAGAAACTGGACATCGGCCGCCACCCGCACCGGACCGAACTGGACGCCGCCGCGCCCGATCACCCGGTCATGCTGACGCGTACCTGCGGCCATGTCTCGGTCGCCAACAGCCGCGCATTGGAGATTGCCGGCGTGACCGCCACGACCCCCGCGCCCGAGGGCGGCGTGATCGAGGTCGAGAACGGCACCCTGACCGGGATGCTGGCCGAGAATGCCCAGAACCTGATCAGCAACCACATTCCGACGCCGGATGTGAACGGCCTGATCGACGCCATCGAGGCCGGCGGGCGTCAGCTGCTGTCTCATGGCATCACCAGCTGCATGGACGCCGCCGTCGGCATGATCGCCGGCATGGACGAGATCCGCGCCTATCACCTGGCAAAGCGCGACGGGCGCCTGCCGGTGCGCGTCTCTCTGACGCTTTTGGGGGATCCCGGCACCTCGATCGTCGAGCCCTGCCTGGAGGCGGGACTGGTCACCGGGGTGGGCGACGAGATGCTGCGGGTGGGCGCGGTCAAGATCTTCCTTGATGGATCGTTGGGGGGACGGACCGCCTGGACAAGCCGCGCCTATCGCGACCAGCCGGATAATTTCGGCGTCCAGATGCTGCCGACGCAGCAGGTGGAAAGCCTTGTCGCGGAATATCACGCCAAGGACTATCAGCTTGCCTGCCACGCCATCGGCGACATGGCCATCGACCAGCTGATCGGGGCTTACGAAAAGGCCTTGGATGCCCAGCCCGACCCCGGCAGGCGTCACCGGGTCGAGCATTGCTGCCTTTCCACGCCCGAACAGCACGCCCGCATGAAGGCCGCCGGGATCGAGCCTTCACCCCAGCAGGTCTTCGTCCATGATTTCGGCGACAGCTACCTGGCCGTCATGGACGAGGCGGTGACGCGCGGCATTTCCCCGCTGAAAAGCTGGCTGGACATGGGGTTCCATCCGGGAACGGGCAGCGACTCGCCCGTATGCCGCACCGACCCGCGCCCGAACCTGCACCAGATGCTGACCCGCCGGACGGGGAAGGGGACCGACATGATGGCCTCCGAGGTCGTGGACATCGAGACGGCGCTGACGGTTTACACCGAGAACGGCGCCTGGCTGGCGCGGGAGGAGGGCTTCAAGGGCCGGTTGCAGCCTGGCATGGTGGCCGACGTCGCGGTGTTCTCGCGCGATCTGCTAACCGCCACGCCCGAGCAGATCCTGAACGACACGGTCTGCGAGATGACGGTGCTGGGAGGCGCCGTGGTGTTCGAGCGCAACGCCGCCTGAAGGAACTGACAATAAAACAACCTGGGGAGGAGACAAGATGACGATCAAGGCCACCATTGGCGCCCTGCTGCTGGCGGGAACCGCGCTCTGCGCGCCCGCGACCTGGGCGCAGGAGGTGCAGCGCGGCGGGACGCTGAACTTCACCGCGCCTTATGGCAGCAGCGTGGGCACGCTGGACATCACCGCCTCGGCCGAGGTGCAGACCGAGATCGTGGCCCATGCTATGCACCGCAGCCTCTACAAGTGGAACCCCGAAACTGGCAAGCCCGAGCCCGACCTGTTCACCGAGGTGACCATCAGCGACGACGGGATGACCCACACCTACAAGCTGCGCGACGACGCGGTCTTCCACAACGACAAGCCCTTCACGGCCGACGACGTCATCTACAGCTACAACCGGATCGCCACCCCCGCGACCGCCTCTCCCAGTGCGAACTTTATTTCGCGCATCCAGGGCTTCGAGGAGGTCCAGGGGGGCAGCGCGACCGAGATGTCGGGCCTGAAGAAGATCGACGACCACACGCTGGAGATCACCTTCACCGCCAGCCAGGATCCCGGCTTCGACCTGATGCAGAACTATGTCCCGATCTATCCATCGAACGTGGACGGCAACACGCAGGCGACGCAGCCGGTCGGCCTGGGTCCATTCCGTTTTGTCGAGCATGTCCCCGGTTCGCGCGTCAGCTTCGAGCGTTTCGAGGGCTTCTTCGGAGAGGATGACCAGCCTTATCTGGACCGGCTCAACATCCTGATCATGGGCGAGGCGGCAGCCCGCGACGTGGCCTTCCGCAATCGGGAAATCGACGTCTCGGTCCTGGGCAGCCAGCAATACCAGGAATACCAGGCCGACGCCGACCTGTCCATGGGCCTGCTTGAGGTGGCCGAACTGTTCACCCGCGTGTTGGGCTTCGACACCACCAAGCCGCCCTTCGATGACAAGCGGGTTCGCCAGGCGGTCAACCACGGCATCGACAAGGATCTGATCATCGACCGGCTGGTCAAGGGTAAGGCCTTCCCGGCGGTGGGCTTCATGCCGACGACATCGCCGGCCTTCGACCCTGATGCGCAGGGCTATGCCTATGATCCCGAAAAAGCCAAGGCCCTGCTGGAGGAGGCTGGCCACCCCGATGGCATCGACCTGCCGGTGATCGCCAACCAGAACGAAAGCTGGGGCGCGCCCATCGTCGAGGCGATCATTCCGATGCTGGCCAAGGCGAATATTCGCGCCAGCGTCGAACCGGTCGAAAATGCGGTGCTGGAGGATCGTATCACGGGCGGCAATTTCACCGCCTTCATCTGGTCGCTGTCCAGCGGACCGGATCCCCTGAACATCCTGCGCTGCTTCTACAGCAAGACGGCCCAGTCGGCCTGCAACTATACCAACTTCAGCAACCCCGAGGTGGACAGGCTCTACGAGGCAGCCCAGCAGGAACGCGACGAGACCAAGCGCAACGACCTGATCCGCCAGGCTGATGGCATCATCCGCGAGGAAGCGCCCTACTGGTTCTTCAACTACAACAAGGCGGTGATGGCCTATCAGCCCTGGGTTCACGGTCTTCGTGGCAATCCGCAGGAACTGGCGATCCAGGATTACGAGAAGATCTGGATCGACGACACCGCACCGGCCGATCGCAAGCCGCAATAAGGCAGAGGTCCCGCGACGGTTCGTCGCCGCGGGGTTTCACTGCAACAAGAACGGGGGACGGAAGAATGGGCCGATACATCCTGCGTCGGCTGCTGCAGATGATCCCGACATTGTTGGCCGTGGCGGCGCTGATCTTCCTGATCTTCAGCGTCCTGCCCGGCAGCTTTGCCGGCACCATGACGGGCGGCGGCCGGCGGGCGCTGTCGCCTGAACTGGTCGCCCAGATCAACGCGCAGTTCGGTCTGGACAAGGCGCTGCCGGTGCGGTTCTGGGACTATCTGGTGCGGCTGGTGCAATTCGACCTGGGCACGTCCTTCCGCACCCGCGAACCCGTGATGGACCTGATCGCCGCACGGATCTGGCCGTCGCTTCAACTGGCGCTGTCGGCCATGGCCCTGGCCGTGACGGTTGGAATACCGCTGGGCTTTCTGGCGGCGATGCGCCCTGGCAGCCTGCTGGACAGCATCACGATGATCGGCGCAGTGTCCGGCCTGTCGATGCCGCAATTTTGGCTGGGACTGCTGCTGATGTATGTCTTCGCGCTGCAACTGGGCTGGCTGCCCAGCTTCGGCTATGGCGAGGGGCGGTTGCGAAACCTGATCCTGCCGGCGATCGCATTGGGCTTCGCCCCGCTGGCGCTTCTGGCGCGGACAACCCGCGCGGGCGTACTGGAGGTGATGGCCTCGGACCATATCCGCACCGCGATGGCCAAGGGCGCCAGTCCTTCGCAGATGGTCCGCTGGCATGTCCTGCGCAATGTCATGGTGCTGATCGTGACGACGATGGGGCTGCAGATCGGCTCGCTGTTGGGCCAGGCGCTTGTGATCGAGAAGCTGTTCTCCTGGCCGGGCCTTGGGTCGTTGATGGTTGACAGCGTGGCGATCCGCGACATCCCGGTGGTGCAGGGCACGATCCTGGTGATCGTGTTGTGGTTCCTGGTCATCAACGTGTTGGTGGACGTGATCTATGCCGCGATCGACCCCCGCATCAGCCTTCGCTGAGGAGGCATTATGCGATTGCCCTTCCGCTTCAACCTGACGCTAGGCCTTGCACTTGTGTCGCTGGTCATCCTGGGCGCCGTCTTCGCGCCCCTGCTGACGGCGCATGATCCGATCCTTGACGCCGACCTGATGAATTCGGAAATGCCGCCGTCCTGGGATCACTGGTTCGGCACCGATAGCCAGGGCCGGGACGTCTTTTCCCGCGTCCTTTACGGCGCACGCGTTTCACTGACCATCGGCATCGTAGCGCAGGCCATCAACTCGACCATCGGCATCGCACTTGGTCTCTCGGCGGGGTACTGGGGCGGTTGGTGGGACGATGTGGTGAACGGACTGACGAACCTGATGCTGGCGATCCCGTCGCTGGTCTTCGCCCTTGCGATCATGGCGGTGCTTGGCCCTGGCGTGGTCAGCCTGCTGATCGCGCTTGGTCTGACGAACTGGAGCTGGAGCTGCCGCATCACCCGCAGCGCCGTCATGTCACTGAAGACTCAAGGCTATGTCCAGGCGGCGCGCACCTTGGGGTATGGCGACATCCGCATCATGCTAACCCAGCTTTTGCCGAACATCGTCGGGCCGGTGCTGGTCATGGCGACGCTCGGCATCGGCGAGGCGGTTCTGGCCGAGGCTGCGCTGTCCTTCCTTGGTCTTGGCATCCGCCCGCCTGCGCCGTCTTGGGGCAATATGCTGACCGACGCGCGCGAGGCGATCCGCAGCGTTCCTTGGGCCACAATCTTCCCCGGGCTTGCCGTCTTCGTCACCGTCTTGGGCTTCAACCTGCTGGGTGACGGCGTGCGCGACTGGCTGGACCCCCGGATGCAGGTGCGCGCATGAGCGGCCCGCTGCTGGACATCCGCGGCCTAACCATCGGTATCCCGAACCGGAACGGCCCACCCCTGCAGATCGTCCGCGATCTCAGCTTCGACATCATGCCGGGCGAAATCTTCGGACTTGTGGGCGAATCGGGCAGCGGCAAGTCGGCCTCGGCGCTTGCGCTGATGGGTTTGAACCGCCGTCCCTTGACGACGCTGAAGGGACAGGCGCTTTACGGCGGGCAAGACCTGCTGGCGATGTCGCGCCAGTCCATGCGCAAGCTGCGCGGCGACCGCATCTCGATGATCTTCCAGGAACCGATGACAGCCCTGAACCCGCTGGCCCGCATCGGCAGCCAGATCGCCGAGATGTTCGTGCTGCACCGTGGTCTGTCCTGGTCCGACGCCCGGCCAAAGGCGGTCGAGGCGCTTGCCGCCGTGCAGGTGCCCGACCCCGAGGGGCGCGCGCGGGCCTATCCCCACCAGCTGTCGGGTGGTTTGCGACAGCGGGTGATGATCGCCATGGCGATGGCCTGCCGCCCGGACCTTCTGATAGCCGACGAGCCAACTACAGCGCTGGATGTCACCGTCCAGGCCGAGGTGCTGCGCCTGATCCGCGAGTTGTGCGAACGCGAGGGCACGGCCGTCCTGCTGATCAGCCACGATCTTGGCGTGATCGCCCAGATGTGCCAGCGTGTTGGCGTCATGGCGAACGGTCGCCTGCTGGAACTGCGCGATGCTAAGGCGCTATTCACGGATCCACGCCACCCCTATACGCAGGGCCTTCTGGCCGCCCTGCCCCGCCTGGGAAGCCGCGCGACCGAAGGACGCCACCGCCTAGCCGATCTGGACATGGCGATTGATCGCGATGCCCCCGGCTTCGCTGAGACCTATCTTCGGGCCAGGGGAGAAGCCGCATGAGCGCCGCCACCTTTCCTTTACCCGCAAGCGAACCGATCCTGTCGGTCAAGGATCTGCATGTGCGGTTTCCCGTCGCAGGCGGACTGCTGCGGCAACGCCGGATCGTCCATGCGGTCAACGGCGTGGACCTGGCGGTCCAGCCCGGGCAGTGCTTAAGCCTTGTCGGTGAAAGCGGCTGCGGGAAATCCACCACCGCTCTGGCGATCATGGGACTGCAGGCACCCAGTTCGGGGGCCATCACCGTCGAAGGGCGTCCGGTATACGGCCCTGGCGCGCCCGACAGGCTTGCCCGCGCGCGCCTCGCGCAGATCGTCTTTCAGGATCCCTTCTCAACCCTGAACCCCCGAGAAACCATCGGCCGTGCATTGTCCCAGCCGCTGATGCTTCACGGCGTCAAGGATCGTTGCGAACGTGTCGACCGCGTTGCGACAGCGCTGCGTCAGGTCGGACTGCTGCCGGAACACGCCACGCGCTATCCCCACGAGTTCTCGGGCGGTCAGCGCCAGCGCATCGGCATCGCACGGGCGCTGATCCTGGGGCCACGGCTGATTGTGCTGGATGAACCCGTCAGTGCCCTTGACGTGTCGATCCGCGCGCAGATCATCAACCTGTTGATGGACCTGCAGCAGGACCTCGGCCTCAGCTACCTGATGATCTCGCATGATCTGGGTGTGGTCGAGCATGTCTCGGACCGGGTGGCTGTGATGTTCGCAGGCCAGATCGTCGAGGAAGGCGGCTGGCGCGAAGTCTTCACCGCTCCGGCCCATCCCTATACCCGACGCCTCATCGAGACGATCCCCAACCCCGCACGCCTGACTGGCGGCGCCCAGGACATTCTGCCGCCCGCCCCCGAACCGCCGTCAGGCACCCGGTTCTGGCCGCCTATCGATCAGCGCCCCGAAATAGGCCGCCCGCCAGAGCCAAGCACTTTCGTGAACATTGGCGACGACCATCGCGTGCGGGTTCGCGTCGGTTGATGACTGACACTGCCAGGGCTGGTGTCGTCATTTGGTGAATGCGGGTTGTGGTACAGATTTACAGATGACCGACCAATCGCGTCGCGTTATATGCTGACCTCTACCATCCAGCGGGGTTTGTTGGCGAACCTTGTCGCAAACTATTTCGATCCCCCTGCCTGAGCTAGGTTGGTTGGTGTAGCGCATGATGGACGCCTGATGACGATCTCGTTCAGGAATGCATGTTTTCCCAAAGACATGATCCTGTCCGTCGGCAAGGACGACAAATCAACTTTGCCAGTTCGCAACAATTCTACTCTGCGCCTACACGTCCCTGCGGATCTAACGGGTATTATGGAGCACAAGCTTGTAGCCTTCTTACAGGCTCCCGTGGGGTGGGACTTGCTCGCGGGATCGGCGCTCGTGGCCAGCAGTGTCATGTTCACGGTGGCATGCAGGTGCCGTGTCTCTGCCCCAAGCTGTGATCGGGCTACCCTTCAAGCGGCAACAGCCGCTCTTTCTCAGCTTTCCCGCCCTTCTTCTTGAGCGACGCTGTCTAGTCGGCAGCGAAACAGCAGAAGAGGCCGTCCCCATCCGTGCCCTGCAGCGCAAGGATATCGCAGCGGCGGGAGGTATGGGGGAATTTCACGACATCGCCGCTATAAATTCGTCCCACCTCAATTGGTCATGGTTGCCTACCAAGGCCGAACCTTCGCTTCCGCCGGGAGGAACGATGCTTTGCTGCGACAGTTGCTTCTCGAAATGGGAAAGGAGCTGAAGATGTCCGATAAAGACAAAAGCATGGAAGAGGATCTGGAGAAGGATCAGACCACCCGTCCTTCGCTGACAAAGGGCGACCAACCCATCAAGCCATCTGGCACCGCACGCCAGCCTACGTTCGACCGCAACACCGGCCGTGGTTCCGCCAGCGACGATCCAACCGAGTAGCGCCGCAGCATCACCTTCTGCTGCCGCGAGATGTTCATCAAAGCTGGGCACAGGTGACGCGGAGCGGGAAGATGCGCCTTTGAGGCACTCGATATGGATAGTGCGCTGCCAACGAAGGTTATCGCTGAGGTGTTCAGCTATGCGCCTGGGCTTGACGGTCAGAGCGGTACTGGAAAGAACAGGGCAGCAGAGATGATGCCAAAAAGGAAGCCCTATTAAATTCCGTTTCCCCGTTGTCATCATCGATGAAGACTTTCGGTCCGAAAACACGTCGGGGCTAGGCATTCGCGGCTTGGCCGAGGCCATTGAGGCTGAGGGTTTCGAGGTGTTGGGTGCGACCAGCTATGGCGACCTGTCAAAATTTGCCCAGCAGCAAAGCCGTGCAAGCGCCTTCGTATTGTCAATCGACGACGAGGAATTCAGCCCCGGCCCCGACCTTGACCCAGCCGTGCTGAACCTGCGGTCGTTTATTGAGGAAGTGCGGTGGAAGAACGCTGACGTGCCGATCTTCCTGCATGGCGAAACAAAAACCAGCCGGCATCTGCCCAATGACATCCTGCGCGAGTTGCACGGCTTCATCCACATGTTCGAAGATACGCCGGAATTCGTGGCCAAGCACATCATTCGCGAAGCCAAGAGCTATTTGGAAGGCATTCAGCCGCCCTTCTTCAAGGCGCTTTTGGATTATGCCGAGGACGGTTCCTATTCGTGGCACTGTCCGGGCCATTCAGGCGGTGTGGCCTTCCTGAAATCTCCCATCGGACAAATGTATCACCAGTTCTACGGTGAGAACATGCTGCGGGCCGACGTCTGCAACGCGGTTGAGGAACTGGGCCAGCTTCTGGACCACAACGGCGCCATTGGCGCATCCGAACGCAATGCCGCGCGGATCTTCAATGCGGACCACTGCTTCTTCGTGACCAACGGCACCTCGACTTCGAACAAGATGGTCTGGCATCATACGGTCGCACCCGGCGATGTTGTCGTGGTGGACCGCAACTGCCACAAGTCCATCTTGCACGCGATCATCATGACCGGGGCGATCCCTGTCTTTCTGCGGCCTACCCGCAACCATTGGGGCATCATCGGCCCCATCGCCCATTCCGAATTCGAACCCGACTCCATCCGCGCCAAGATCCGTGCGAACCCCTTGCTTGAGGGTGTCGATGCCGATGCCGTCAGGCCTCGCATGATGACGCTCACGCAATCGACCTACGATGGCGTCCTCTACAATACCGAGGAGATCAAGCGGATGCTTGATGGCTATGTCGAGAACCTGCATTTCGATGAAGCCTGGATCCCGCATGCGGCATTCCATCCTTTCTACGGCACCTATCACGCCATGGGTCGCAAGCGCGACCGCACCAGGCACGCCGTGACCTATGCCACCCAATCGATCCACAAACTCCTGGCAGGGATAAGCCAGGCCAGCCACGTCCTGGTTCAGGATTCTGAAGAAACGAAACTGGATCGGCACCTCTTCAATGAATCCTACCTGATGCACACGTCGACTAGTCCGCAGTATTCGATCATCGCGAGCTGCGACGTGGCCGCCGCAATGATGGAACCGCCGGGCGGCACCGCGCTTGTCGAGGAGTCGATCCTGGAAGCCCTGGATTTCCGCCGGGCCATGCGCAAGGTCGATACCGAATTTGGCGAGGACGACTGGTGGTTCGAGGTCTGGGGACCGGAAGCGCTCGAGGAAGAAGGCATTGGCCGTACCAAAGATTGGGTGCTGCGTCGCACCGACAGCGAAGGCGTGCAACGCGACGGTGAAGACAGCTGGCACGGATTTGGCGACATGGCGCCGGGCTTCAACATGCTGGACCCGATCAAGGCGACCATCATTACCCCCGGCCTGGACATCGAAGGGCGCTTCGATACCACCGGCATTCCGGCCTCGATCGTATCGAAATACCTAGCCGAGCATGGCGTCGTGGTCGAGAAGACAGGTCTCTACAGCTTCTTTATCCTGTTCACCATCGGCATCACGAAGGGGCGTTGGAACACGCTGGTCGCGGCCCTTCAGCAGTTCAAGGATGATTACGACCGCAACCAGCCCTTGTGGCGCGTGATGCCGGAATTCTGCGCCAAGCATCCGAGCTACGACGGTATGGGTCTGCGCGATCTCAGCCAGCACGTTCACGCGCTCTATGCGAGATACGATGTGGCGCGTTTGTCGACGGAAATCTATCTGTCGGACCATCATCCGGCAATGACGCCGTCCGAGGCGTTCTCGCACATTGCGCGGCGCAAGACGCAGCGAGTGGCAATCGACGACCTGCAAGGACGGATCACGACCAGCCTCGTGACCCCTTATCCGCCCGGGATCCCGCTCTTGATCCCCGGCGAGACGTTCAATGCCAAGATCGTGGACTACTTGCGCTTCAACCGTGAATTCGCGCGCGAATGCCCCGGCTTCGAAACCGACATCCATGGCCTGGTTATGGAAACCAATTCGGAAGGCACGGTCTGTTATTATGCTGATTGTGTTGCCTCATGATAGCAAAAGCTATGCACCCTGACCCTTTCTGCCCTTCAAAACGACGCCAGGTCGGGGGCGCGCCGATAGTCGGTCTGCAGTTGGCCAATGGGCGTCATGCCGAGTAAGCCCGATCAGCCCTTCCCAGAGCCGGACCTAGCAGGGTCGTCGTCCTTGGGCATTTCTGCGGTCACTGCTGGGTCATTGATATCCTCGATGAGGCGGCGATGGCGGCGGGCTTCCGCGAGAACATCCTCGAGCCGTTCCAAACCTTTGGCCTTCAGAGCCGCAATTAGCCGCAGGTAGGCTTCTGCCGTCGCGCGGGCATCCCCTATGGCGGTGTGGCGTTCCTCGAGCGGAATGACAATGCCCAGTCGCGTTGCAAGCATGTCAAGAGAATGCGGGGCCGACTGACCCCAGACTAGGGCCGACAGCAGGATCGTGTCCACCACCCTGTTGTCAAAATGCACCCTGGTCTCAAGCGATGCGCGCCGCAGCATCCCCATATCGAAGGGCGCATTATGGGCGACCAAGACAGCGTCCTCGACAAAGTGGTGAAAGGCAGCAAGCGCGGTCGTCATGTCTGGGGCATCAGCGACCATTTCATCCGTGATGCCATGGATCTTGGTCGAGCCAGAAGGGATCGATCGGCCGGGATTGACAAGTGTCTCGAACCGCTCACCCGTGAGCCGGCCACGGGCAAGGCGCAGCCCGGCGATCTGCACAATCCGGTCGGATGCGATGTCCAGCCCGGTCGTTTCGGTGTCAAAGACCACACATGTCAGATCGGACAACCGCGTCGAGACCTTGCTACCCTCCGACAGGGAGAAATCATAGGTCAGTCCCGCCACCTCTTCGCCTTCGGCGGCAAGAGGCAGCGGCAGCATCAGCCTAGCCTCTCCATTTCGTGCCTCGGACCAGATGCCGGTGACATGCGCCGCCAGGATTTGATGGCCTGTCAGTTCGGGCTGCATCGGATCGGGTGGCTCGGACAGCCAAGCTTCCAGCCTGTCCATGGGTATCGGTGAACCGGGCCAGACAAGCGACAACCAGGCCTCGCCATTCTCTGCCTCGGCAGTCATGCAAGGCGTGATACCCGCTGCCCGCAAATTGCGGTCCAGATGGCGCAGCAACCCATTCATCCCCGGTGTATCGGCAAGCACAGCGAAGCGGGGCTGGTCAGGCAACAGTTCCAGTCCTGCTGCGAGCTCACTTAGGCTTGTCCGACCCTGCGGGGCATCGCCGGTCATCTTGTTGCTCAGTTCACGCACCGAATTGGCCAGTCCCTGTCCTTCGGATCGGATCGACAGGGCGAGCGCGGGCGGGATCGGGCCGCCGAGCACATCTAGCATTGGAACCAGCGTCGCGGCGTGGCGGCGCAACTGCTCCAATGCCTCGTAGGGCGCGGGGCGCTGTGCGGGGCGGTCGCGAAGCATCAACAACGTGCCTTCATCGATTGCCCGCATCCGGCCCCACAGCCGCTGCCCGCCCGATGTCAGGCAGGTCAGATCGGTCGAGGCCGCCCCCGCTGCCAGCCGCGCCGATGCAGATTCCAGTGCACCACCGGCGATATAGCGCTCAAAGGGACGATCCAACCCGATGCCAGGGAATAGCCGCGAGGCCGAGGCGTTGTAGAAGACAATCCGTCCGGCCTTGTTGGTCATCACCGCGCCGGCCCCAATGTCGGCAAGGATGGACTCCAGCGTCTCTTTCTCGCGCTGCACGACAGCGTTATGTTCCGCCATGGCTTTGGACAGCGCATCAGTTGACCGCGCCCGCGCCTCGGCCGCATCTTTTGCAGCAGGGCCGAGATCGGCCAGATAGCGGGATTCGGGGACCTCATGTATCTGGCCGGTGCGCAGGCCACCCGCCAGAATTTCAATCGGGCGTACCACATTGCGGTCGAACAAAAACCAGACACCAGCGATGATCGCCACGGCCCCCATCCCCACGATCAAGGCCACCGATGCCAAGCCGTCCAAAATCGCCTGAGTATCAACTTCTCTGGTCGACAAGCTTTGCCCAGAAACCCACAGGCCCACGGTCAGCAAGCCCAGCACACCGCCCGCAAGCCCGGCGAAAATGAGGAAGACGCGCAGCCGCAGGGACAGTTTGGTCAGCATGGCCCTGCCAGGAGGCGCGCCAGTTCCTCGCGCAATTCCGAGAGTTCGAACGGCTTGGCGATGAAGCCGTCCGCGCCAAGCGCAAGCCCCTTGCGCCGTTCAGCCGCCGAACCGCGCGCGGTCATCATCAGCACCCGCACATCCTTGAGCGCCGGATCGGCACGCACGTCCTGTACGATCTGATAGCCCGAGACATCGGGCAGCATTACGTCCAGAAGAACCACATCGGGACGGCTGGCACGGATCTCGCTGACCGCGCCCGAGCCGGTGGCAATGCGCCTGTGGCTGTGGCCGTCGCGGGATAGCAGAAAATCCAGCGCGATTGCGATATTGTCTTCGTCCTCGACCACAAGAATGTCTGCCATCAGCCTTCTCTTTCACAGAGGATGAACCAAGCCGGGTTTGAAGCGCCGGACAGCGCGCTACCGAGCGGAGAGCAGATGTCGACCGGGGCCAGACTGAATCGAGGTCGCCAAGGCTGATTGTGTTGGCCGATCGACAGGAACTGCGCGTCATCAAACATCCGTCGGACCGCACGACCATCAATGGCGGGGATCATGATGACCTCATCCCAATATGCCTTTTTCGCGGCCAAGCTCCGATTGCATCCCTCGCACCACTACGAAGGCATCGCGCAGATGGCTGCGCTCAAACTTCGGCAAGGCAGCGGGAGCCAAGTGATTGTCGGGCCTTCCGCCGGCGCGGATCTGCGAAGCCTGGTTTTCCAGCCGCGCGTTCTGGATCACGTCGTATGCCGCAATCAGATCTCCTGCACCCGGTCCCGAGATGATTCCCGCTGCCTGTGCCTCGATCAGACGGGCACGGGTATTGACGGGGGTCAGACGCCCCTGCAGTGCATGGACGCGCGCGAGGTCGATCACCGGCACAACGCCATTATGCTTCATGTCGATCTTGTTGCGATGCTCTCCCGAGCGATGAGTGGCGATACCGCCCATCAGGCTCAGCGGGGGGCGGTGCTTCAGCGCGTTGCCGATCATGTTGTAAAGAAAGATCGGCTTGTCTGCCGCCATTGCCAGCGTGTTGTGCTGCAATCCTGCCAGAAGCGCGGCATCCCCACCGATCGCCCGCAGGTCGAACATGACCGAGGCGAGCATCTGCGCCTCGGGATTTGGATGGTCTATCCAGTCGCGGAAATAGCCGCGCCAGACCGGACGCGGCTGCCGCCATCGCGGATTGGTGGCCATCATGTCGCCCGGGCAGAAGGCATAGCCGCATTGGTTCAGCCCGTCGCTGACGAAGCGCGCCAGCCTGGCGAACCACGGATCGTCCGGATCGCAGTCGTCGCCAAGGATCAGGCAGTTGTCCTGGTCCGACAGGCCGGTCTGCTCCTGCCGCCCCTGGCTGCCGCAAGCCGCCCATAGCCACGGGCCGGGCGCAGGGCCCAGTCTGTCCCCTGCCATGTCCAGCAGGCGCCGGGTCACGGCGTCAGCGATGTCGGAAATCGTTCGCGTGATGGTCGTGTGACGATAGTTGCCATTGACCATCTGCACCAGCAATTCGGGAATCCGGTTGGCCGTCCGGGCAATGTCGTCAATATCGGAAGCCCGCGCGATGTCGCGGATCAGGGCCAAGGCCGACAGCGCCTGCACGCGCGTCAGATCGGTCTGGCTGACCATGCCGACAAAGCGGCCGTTTTCGACCACAGGCAGATGACCGACACGGCGTTCCAGCATGACGTTCAGCACGTCGTAGCCCAGATCCGAAGCCGACAAGGTGATCGGATCGGGTGTCATCACCTGCGCGATCGGGGTGTCGATATCGCGCCTTTCGGCGAGGACGCGGTTCGACATGTCGCGGATCGTGACAAGGCCGACAACCCTTTCCCCATCCAGCACGGCGATGCTGCCGACACCGGCGTCGCGCATGGCGCGTGCGGCCTCGGCCACCGGCGTCTCAGGGGCACAGCTCAGGGGCGCGCGCCCTGCCATCAGATCCCCGACCTTCAAGACAGCCAGATCGTTCCAGCCAAGGCCTCCTTGGGCTGACCGGTTAAAGAAACGCGCGACCGAAGGATAGCTGCCGATCAGTCGCCTCAGTTCGGCCTGCGGCAGCATCAGGATCCTGGCATCTTTGGTTGCCGTCGCGGTGGTGACTGCCCTGCCGTCGCGCAGCAGCCCGCGTTCGCCAAAGGAATTGCCGCGGCCCAGTTTCGACACGCTGTCGCCGGTGGCGTCGGAAATGCAGACAGCTCCGCTTTCGATCAGAAATAGCCCGTGAAGCGCGTCCCCGTGGCGATAGATCACGCTACCTGCAGGCCAGATCCTGCAGCCGAAGGAACGGGCGACACGCGCCAGTTCGTCCTGCGGCAGGCTGTCATAAGGGTGGATCGTTGCGAGGAAGTCTTCGATCCGTGACATCAGGCAAAACCATCCAGGATGGGGAAGGCCGCGCCCCCGGTGCGGGGACGCGGCGGTCTCGTCAATGGGCCGAGGCTTCCGCCGCGCCGATTCCGGTTTCCGAACGCACCTGCTGCGCCAGGAAGCCGGCCCGGTCGATGCGGGCACGCCGGCTGTTTTCCACCTTGGAAACGACCCAGATCGTGAGGAAGGCCGCCGTCATCGAGAACAGCGCCGGCGAGGTATAGGGGAAGGGTGCGGAACCCACCGGATTGCCCAGGGTCGTCTCCCAGACCGACGGGGAAACCACCGTCAGACCCACCGAAAGCGCCAGCCCGACGAAGCCGCCGATCACCGCGCCCCAAGTCGTGCAATCCTTCCACAGCACCGACATGAACAGCACCGGGAAGTTGGCCGATGCGGCCACGGCGAACGCCAGCGACACCATGAATGCTATGTTCTGGTTCTGGAAGGCGATGCCCAGGATGACGGCCAGGGCACCCAGGCACAGCGTCGTAATGCGCGATACGCGCAGTTCCGAGGCGCTGTCGGCCTGGCCCCTCTTGAACACCGTGGAATACAGGTCATGGCTGACCGCCGAGGCGCCCGACAGCGTCAGGCCCGCGACGACCGCCAGGATGGTCGCGAAGGCCACGGCCGAGATGAAGCCCAGGAAGATGTTGCCCCCCACGGCCTGCGCCAGATGCACGGCGGCCATGTTGTTTCCGCCCACCAGCTTGCCCTCGGCATCCAGGAAATCGGGATTGGTCAGCACGAAGGTGATCGCCCCGAAGCCGATGACGAAGGTCAACAGGTAGAAGTATCCGATCCACCCGGTCGCCCACATCACCGACTTGCGCGCTTCCTTGGCACTGGGGACGGTGAAGAAGCGCATCAGGATATGTGGCAGACCCGCGGTGCCGAACATCAGCGCCATGCCGAAGCTGATGGCCGAGATAGGATCCTTGATGAAAGTGCCAGGTCCCATGATGGACTGGCCTGCAGCCGCGGCGGCTTCGGGTGTGGTGTCGGGCACGGCGGCGGCCAAGTCGGTCTTGACGCGCACCGCATCGGCAAACATCGCTTCGGGCGAGAAGCCGTACCTCCATAACACCATGAAGGACATGAAGGACGCGCCGCCCAGCAGCAGGCAAGCCTTGATGATCTGCACCCACGTCGTCGCGGTCATGCCGCCGAACAGCACATAGACCATCATCAGCACGCCCACGATGACGACGGCGATCCAGTAGTCGAGACCGAACAAAAGCTGGATCAGCGACCCCGCGCCTACCATCTGCGCGATCAGGTAGAAGGCCACTACGACAAGCGTACCCGAGGCAGCGAAGACGCGCACGGGTGTCTGGGCAAAGCGGAAGGCTGCCACGTCGGCAAAGGTAAACTTGCCAAGGTTGCGCAGTCGCTCGGCCATCAGAAAGGTCAAGATCGGCCAGCCAACAAGAAAGCCGATCGAGTAGATAAGCCCGTCATAGCCCGATGTCATCACCGCCGCCGAAATCCCGAGAAACGAGGCCGCCGACATATAGTCTCCGGCAATGGCCAGGCCGTTCTGGAAGCCCGTGATGCCGCCGCCCGCGGTATAGAAGTCAGATGCCGACTTGGTCTTGGACGCCGCCCACTTGGTGATATAAAGCGTGCCCGCCACGAAGACCGCGAACATCAGGATCGCTGTCCAGTTCGTTGGCTGCTTCTGCGCCCCCTGGATAACGTCGGCGGCTATGGCTACGCCCGGCGACATCAGCAGCGCCAAGGCCCCAAAGGCTGAAAGTTTCCGCATCATCTCAGCGCCCTCTTTTAATTTGTTCGGTCAGCGTGTCGAATTCGCTGTTCGCGCGCCGGACATAGACAGCCGTGATGATGATGGTGAAAATGATCACCCCGAAACCTATCGGGATCCCCCAGGTCATCACGCCATCGCCGATCCTGGCTGACAGCAGTTCCTTGTTGAAGGCGATCAGCAGGATATAGCCGTAATAGACCACCAGCATGGCGATGGTCAGGATCCAGCCGAAACGCGATCTTCTTGCCTTCAAGGTCTGATAGCTCGGACTTTCGGCAATCCGATCAGCAACTGTCTGTTCCATGGGTCTGGCACCTCCATTGCCATTTCAGGTGGTCCGTCCGTGTGCGCAAAAAATGCCAGCGAACGGCGTCCGCGCGTAGGAAACGGTTCTCAGCGGACCTTTAATAGGACAAGCCGAGACCGGTCTGCGGACGAGAGGTCCGCAGAGAAAATCCTGGGAAAGGAGGGGCGCTTGTCCCCTTATCTCACCCCCTGTTCATCCTGTTCTGAATGAGGTCGTCCACCACCTCGGGTTCGGCCAGGGTCGAGATGTC
>NZ_NWMQ01000045.1:0-22981 GCF_002901215.1 Paracoccus sp. SY
GTCTATTTCTACGACAGCGGCGCAGGTGAAAATCGCTTCACCGTCAATGCCTATCTTGACCACGATCTGCGCGTTCGGGCCAAGTGCGAGGCTGACCCTACCCTGGTTGGCCGTGACGTCATCTATGGAGACGCGCCCACCCTGGAGACGCTTTATCTCATGCTCGATGCATTCGCCGCCCGGCGGGAGGCGACCGCATGACATGGCGGATCATCGAGACAAGGGCGCGTTCCCGCGCCCATGACACCGAGGCCCTGGCTTGGCGCTTCGCGCGCCGCCACGGCCATGAGGTTTGGGAAGTAACGGACAACGGCCGGACCGCCTTCGAGCGTTTCCTGGGCCAAGGCTGACGGGTGACGACATGACCTATCACAACACCGAGTTTCCGAAGATCGGAGAGACGCAGGAACATGCCGCACCGGCGCTGCGCCGCAGCCTGTCCGAGATCGTGGCCGAGTACGACGAGAAGAAGGTCGCAAGTTTGCCTGCCTCAGAAGATTTTAGGCGTCTGCACCACATGAAACCGGAAACGCGGAGCCTGTGTCCAACCGGAAGGTCTTGCCGTTTGCTATCAGCTCGATCTGCGACCCGCTGCGCAGAACGCCGACGAGGCCCTTCCAGTCTTCGCCATCGCGACTGACAGCGGAGCCGGAGACCATCTTGCCTTGATGCGTCTCTGTTGCTGACCTGATCAGATAATCCCCATCCAGCAGCTCGCCGTTGAGCGTGACGCTCAGGTGGTTCGTCGGAGGAACGAACGCGCCATCGGGATCACAGACGGCCGTGGCGTAGATCCCGTCATCGGAGGCGGTGTAGATATGAAGACCCCGGAAATCGGTTTGTTCCTCCCAAGCAGATGCAGGGACAGCAACCGCACAGAAGGCAGCGGCAAAAGCCATGTGCTTCATTTCGAGAGTTCCTTGATGGTGTCATCCAGACTGGAAAACCAGGCGCGTTCGATCTGGCCGAGCAGGAGATGAGACCGCGGCGCACTTGCGCCATCGCGAACCTGGCCCTCGATGGCCTGAAGGGTCGTTTTCAGGACGGTGACGGTCATTCGATGGTTCCAGGCAACCGGACCGCTCGGCTCAGCAACGCGGGGAACATAGTGAGGCTCAAACCGGAACGGAGGGAGGCGACCGTAGGCCTTGCGCAGTACCGTGTCCGGTTTGATGCCCTGCCCGGCCAGCATGTTCATTGCCGGCACATGCCTGTGCAGGACGCGCAAGCGAAGGGTGAGGTGCAGTGTTCCGGCAGACCTGGTGCGAGGCGGCACCACAAGTTCGGCAAGCCCGTCGGCGAGTGCTCCATCCTGTGGCCCTGACCCTCCTGCTTCATCAGCAGCAGGCTGTACATCCAGGCTCTGTGTGTCCGTAAGGCCGACCGCGGCGTCACTGTCTGCATGATCACCCTCGGACTTTGGCTGATCTAGTAGCGTGACTGATTGCTCATCAGCAGCCTTGGTCACGGGCTTGCGCTTGGCGAAACTGGCCACGGCGCCCTGATCGAGCGACTTGAGGATCGACTCTTTCCGAGCGCCTTTCGGCTTTTCCTCGAAGCCGGTGGCATCCTCCCGGGTTGTCTTGATCCGATCACGCGGCATCGGACGTTTCCATTTTTCTCTTGTCGAAGATGTTATTCACGAGCGTGATGGCGTGAGCCAGAGCAACCTCGAAGTGATGGGCCTTAAGCTTCTCGTTAGGATCGCCACTTTCGCGATACCTTTTGAGAATGACGCCCAGCAGACCCAACTCATCCATTTCCCGGTACTGGGACTTCTCCGCGACCATTGTGGCCAGGGGATTGAACTGGTCGATGATCTCGTAATGGCGCTCGAACTCGCGGCTTGCCAGATCCTTTGGCTTGGGCGTGCCGCGGACATGGGTCAGAAGATTGGGCTTCACCCTGGACAGCACGACGTGGAGCGGCGGGATCCTGTCCGCGTTTTCTGCCCGGGATTTCAGATCCTCATACCAATCTATTGTCTCCTGAGTCCGTTCACGGTCACCCTTGGCATTCATGCAGGGAACGATCAGAATGTCTGAAACACTTGCGAGATCAACAGCCCAGGAACTGGCTTCGCCTTTGGTGTCGATCAGGATGAAATTGACGTCACTTTCGTACCGGTCAACCAAATCGAACAGGTCATCGCCATTGATTGCCGGCCTGACAATGATGTTGTCGTCGACATAGCCTGTTTGCGTCGCTGTTGACCACCAGT
Organism: Paracoccus sp. SY; assembly: GCF_002901215.1. Classification (NCBI taxonomy): domain Bacteria; kingdom Pseudomonadati; phylum Pseudomonadota; class Alphaproteobacteria; order Rhodobacterales; family Paracoccaceae; genus Paracoccus; species Paracoccus sp. SY. The sequence continues at coordinate 2,222 of NZ_NWMQ01000045.1, forward strand.
TGACAATGTCCTTGTTGGGGTCGAGGTCGATGATCAGGCACCTGTTTTCGGTAAAGGCGAAGGCCGACGCGAGCAGCTTCGTGATGGTCGATTTTCCGGCACCACCTTTGCTGCTCATGATCCCAAGCACGATTGCCATATAGTTTTCTCCGCCCTCTGCATCGGCCTTTTTTTGGGGCCTTTTCAAACAAGATTGTGGCCGGTGAAATGACCCGCTCCCATGATGCTTATGCTGTCATGAACAAGAGGCATGTCAATACGGCATAAGACCCGACATGGACGAGCGTCACGGTAAAGCTTCATGGAATTACGTTATCAGTTTCCGTCATAAGCGCGCGTCACTCCCTTCGGCATGAGCACACGTCACAGATATAGTCATACAGGCTGGCATGACCCTGTGGTTTCCCTTACTTGCACCGGTGGGATCGACGGCCCGCTGTGCCGAAGCCTTTCCATGGAGGCGCCTTGAGGAGACTGCCTACCCTCCCCTACTGCACGTCCAGAACCCCGAGAGCCACACCAACCGCTCCGAAGCACTGCAATCAGGTTCGTACGGTAGCGGATTGCCGCCACCTCCCGCCTGAAACGGAAACCCACCGCTGACCCAGCCTGACGTCATTGACATTCCCTCAGTCTTGCTCAACGGTGGGTTGTAAATTGGCAAGAAATACATATCTAATTTTTTACACCTGATTGATGCCCGGACGGACTTCCAAGCTCAGCCCCTCTGACGTGAAAAAGATTGCCGCCTCGGTGCGCGCGGGTGTGCCTGTCACGGTGTTGGCCAAGGCCTATGGTGTCACACGGCCGACGATCTACCGCGCCCTGAATGCCTTGCACGAGAAGGAAGCGGTCACCGATGCCCGCACGGCCCCGGTGTCGTTCACCGTTGATCGCAACAGCCTTGCAGCCTTTGACGCTTTTACGGGACGGCTTGGTCTTTCCAGCCGCGCCGATGCGCTGCGTCGGGTGTGTCGCGTGCCCGCCGGCTTTCTGGAGCCAGATCCCGACCTGGCCGCTGCCCTGCGCGCGGTGGCGGGGGAGTTGTCCGCCATCGGGCGGAATGTGAACCAGCTTGTCGCAACCAAGAACTACGAGGTCCGGCGCGGTCAGCAGTTAAAGCTGAGCAAGCCGCAGGAGCAGCTTCTGGCTGGTCTTCTCGAACAGCTTGAAGGCGTGTCGGTGACCATCCGGGACATGGAGGGCAAGCGGGCCTCAAAGACAGTCAGCCGTTTTGTTGCCGGAATGACGGGAGATGGCGATGAGCCGCGTTAATGCGGTGACTGCCGTTACCGGCAGGCTCTTCGAGGAGGATTGGGGGAAAGTCGGTCGGGGCCGGAATATCGGTCATGCCCGCCATATGGCCCGCGCGGCCCAGGGCGCCTCCCCCGCCGTCTTCAAGATGATCCGGACGGGTGGATGCTCTTCACCCGGCCAGCTTTCGGCCCAGTTCAATTATCTCTTCTCCAAGAGCGTGGATATTCACGACTCCCGGGGATTGCTTGACGGTGCAAAGACATTGAGCCCGGAGCAGATCGAGGCTGCCGTATCGCGGTGGTCTGATCATTGGAAAGGCCAGATGAATGCGGCGCGGACCAGCCATTTGCTGATGTCCTTTCCGCGCGGGGCAAAGCCCAGCCATGTCAGCCTGATTGCGGGGGAGATCTGCCGCGAAAAGCTGGGCGGTCGCTTTGACTACATGATTGCGGTTCATACCGACAGCCCGAACAAAAACCCCCATGCCCATATCATCGTCAACCGGCGCGGGGAGGATGGCGATTACTTCATCCTGCGGCGGGGCACGGAATACAGCTACGAGGCTTTTAAGGAGGCCATGGTCGATCATGCCGATCGCTACGGCATTCGGCTGGAGGCCACCTCGCGTTTGCAGCGGGGACATCTCCCTTATCCGCCGACCGACGAAGAGTGGCGGCGGGCTCGGGAAAAGGCGGTGCAATCGGGAACCGCTTTTGAGGCACCGGAAGGCAGGCCCCGGATTGGCGAGGCACTTATTCGTGCCACGCAGGAAGTTCGCGATTGGTCCCTGCGCTATCGCGAGCTGGCGAGCTTTGCCTCGCAGCAGAACTTGCAGGATCTGGCAACAGCATTGGAGAAGGCGTCCTCCGTCCTGGCCGGGGGTGGCGCCATGATATCGAAAGGGGAACCTTATATGTCCTTGGTCGAAGATTTTGACACAGCCGCCGCGAATTTGAGAAAGGCCGTCGATGACGCCGAGCAGCGCATTGCGGATGCGGCCCCGAACCAGCGTCCCGCCATGGAGCGCAAGCTGGCCGAGGCACTGACCTCGGTGGAGCATCTGCAGCCTCTGGGCGCCCGGTCGCGGGAGTTGCGCGAGAGCGCCAGCGAAGAAGGCATCTATTCGGCGCAGAACCTCGGCATGGTGAACACCCGCTTTGCCCTGGAGGGACGGGACAAGCTGACGGTCGCCTTGGACGGGACCGGCATCGATCCGGTCGAGGTCGAGGCCCGGATGCGGGTCGGCACCAGTTCCGCGGCTCTGGAAGCCCGGTGGGTTCAGCAGGATCTGCAAAGCGTGGCTGATCTGCGCGGTCTGGATCTGCGCGACAAGGCACAGTTGCAGCAGGCGATCGCCGTGGTGGATGCCGCTTATGATCGCGTGGCAGACGCGTACGGCGTGGACGATGCCATTCATCAGCGTGCCGCGAGCCAGCATGGTGAACCGGTGGAGACCGCTGCCATGGCGAAAGCACAACGTGAAATCGGCACCGAGGACGTCGACATCAGTGCTGAGGCTGACCGCTTGCAGGATCACCTCGATCCGTCCGCGCAGATGGAGCGGTCGCGCCAGGCGGATGCACTTGAGCATGCGCCAACCACCTCGATCGGGTCGTGTGACGGCCTCGGCGCTGACTACGCAGAGCTGGCCCGATACGCCCGTCCGGTTGGGGCCGAAGAGGAGCGGCGGTTGCGCGAGGCCATCGAGCGGACCCTCACCCGCGATGAGCTGGTCCGGCTGAAGAGCGGGGACGTGGATGTCTTGCGCGGGGTCGGCGATCGCGACGATCAGCTGGCGATGGCTCGGGATTACCTGCGTGCGGCAGGCGACCCGGCAGCCCGGCATGGCCTTGAGCGTGTCAGCGAGCAGTTGAGCGAGGAGCGCGAGCGGCAACGCCAGGAACGCGGCCATGAGGGAGGCGGCCATGAATAAGCTGCACATCCTGGGTGGGGCACTGCTGTTTGCTGTCCTGGGCACCGGCTTTGCCTATATCATCGGAACAGGCTTTCTGTCGTTCTGGCGTGGGTACAACGGCCAGTATCTCGATTGGTTGGCGATTGCCCGAGAGTACCCTTCCTTGCGATCCACCGATCCAAGAGCGTTTCAGATCCTGAACCTGATCTGGGGCGGCTTTGTTCTTCTCTCACTGGTGCTGGCGGCCAATGTCCTCACCGAGAAGCTGACGGCCTTTGGCACGGCGCATTGGCAAAGCAGGCGTGAACTGAAGAAGAACGGCTTTTTCGGGAAGCCGGGACGCGGCTTCGTGGTCGGCAAGACAGGATCACCGAAAGGCCGAGGGCGGTTTCTGTGTTCAGCAGCCTTTCCCCATTGCCTGCTTGTCGCGCCCACCGGGGCCGGCAAAGGGATCAGCTTCGTTGTCCCGAACCTTCTCCTGTTCCAAGGCAGCGCCGTGGTTCTCGACGTGAAGGGCGAGAACTTCGAAAAGACCAGCCGCCACCGGCAGTCCATGGGTGACAAGATCTGGCGGTTTGCGCCGCTTGATTGGGACAACCCCGGCCACCGCTATAATCCTCTGGACCGGATCAATGCGCTGCCGAACCCCGATCAGCGCCAGATGGAAATCCGTCTTCTGGCCGAGCTCTTCTTGCAGACTGAGGATGATGGGGCCAAGGGCCTGCTTGAAGGCGGTATTGATCTCTTCGTGGCCTGCGGCATCTACGCGATCGAACGCGGCACGCCGACGCTGGGAGAGATTTACCGGCTGGCATCATCCGGAGGGGACAAGCAGAAGCAGTACCTGAAATATGCCGATGAGGTGAAAAGTCCGGCTGCGCGCCTGATCTTTGAGCGCTTGGCCTCGACCAATGACCGGACCCTGACTTCGTATCTTTCGCTCCTGATGACCTCGGGCCTGTCGCTCTGGTCTAACCCGGCCATCGACCGGGCGACGGAAACCAGCGACTTCAGCTTCCGGGATTTCCGGCGCTTTCCGCAGTCCGCCTATTTTATCGCACCGCCTCATAACAAGATCACAGCCATCGCCCCTCTCGTCCGGCTGTTTTTCTCGGACCTTCTGTCGAGCCTGCACGACCATCTTCCTGGTGAAGATGAGCCTTGGCGTGTCATCATCATGCTGGACGAGTTCGACATGCTGGGCCGCATGCCGAGCGTGACGGACAGCATCAAGACGCTACGGGCCTATGGCGGTCACCTGGCTGTCGTGACCCAGACCATCCCGGCCCTCGACAAGATCTACGGCGAAGACACCCGGCTCTCGTTGCAAGGGGGCGCAGGCGTCAAGATCTATCTCGCCCCCTCCGAGCAGCGCACAAAGGCCGAGTTGTCGGCGGCGGTTGGCAAGACCACCGTCCGGGTCACCTCAAAGTCCAGGACCATCGGAAAGGGACCCTTTAACGGGATCAACGTGTCCGAACGCCATGAAGAGCGTGATCTGCTGACCGAGGATGAGGCCGGGCGGCTGAAGAAAGATGACGTGATCATCCTGGCCAATGGCCAGCATCCCATCAAGGCACGGCGGATCGAGTACTTCGACGACAGGGAGCTGAAGCCGATCTTCAAGGCGCAGAAAGGGCCGCTGCCCGGGCCCGATCCCAAGGACATGGAACTGCGCACAATGCGCGGCGAGCTGATGCTGGCCACCAACAAGATCACGGAACTGGCGCAGAAGGTGGAGGCCGTAGCCACCAAGCGGAGCCGGGTGAAAGCCGCCCTGCCCCGTGTTGTCCTTGATCAGATCGCTACGAAGTCATCCGATGCTCAGCCGCCAGTGAAATCACCTGATCCTGACGCAGCTTCGCCGAAAGCCGAGAGCGCGGCGCCGCTCGTCCTGCGGCGACGAGACCTCAACCCCCTTGTGGGGTCAGGCCTGGCAATCTCCACAACCGATGCCGCGGTCAGGGTCATGGTCGAGGCTGCCGAGAAGGTGGGGAGGATTTCACCCGATGAAGACAGATATGTCTTGGAGGCAGGCTGAAACCTATGCAGGAGGCCACAGAACCTTGTGGCCAGCTGTCTTGTATTATTTTGTCTTTCGACGATGGGCTGGCAGTTTCCAATTGCCCGCGCCAAGTCCGCTAGGACGAAAGCCACCCGCTACTCTTTCTGGCGCAACCACCTTTAAAGCTCCGTCATTTCTGTGTTCAGCCACGCGGCAAAGGCAGCTTCGGTCACATCGCCCGAGGCAAGATCTTCCATCATGCGGACGCCGTGGACCGGATCGGGGCGAAATCCCAAGCCGTTGAGGCGCAGGAATGTCACGGCGGTGACAAAGGCGGTCCGCTTGTTCCCGTCGACAAAGGCGTGCGCCTTGGCGATGCCGTAGGCATAGGCTGCGGCAAGCTCGGGCAGCGTAGGCGTGCCATAGGCCGCCTGGTTCAGCGGGCGGGCGCAGCCCGCCTCGAGCAGGCTGCGGTCGCGCATGCCCGGAGCACCACCGTGGCGTGCGATCTGGCGATCATGAATGGCGATGACGGCGGCAAGCGGGACCCAGACCGGGCCTGTCACGCCAAGGCTGCCAGCAGGTCGCGGTTCTCGTCCATGACGATCTCGGCAGCCTCAAGCGCGGCCATGACTTCGGGATCGTGCGCAGTGATACGCAGCGAACCATCATCTCCGCGCAACACGAACAGGCTGTCGCCCTCCTTTACGTCCAGCAACGCAAGCATCTCGGTCGTCAGCGTCATCACGGCGGAGTTGCCTACCTTGCGGACCTTGCTGTGCATCATGCCACTGCCTCCCTTGATACATTCGTATATACGTTCTCTTTGAGGCGTTGACAAGGTTTGAGCCCACTCTCCCCCCAAGGCGCACGAAGTTCCTGAGGTTCAAAACAAGCTGCTTCCAATGCGGATGCGGCGTTACTTAAAGCAGCGTCCTCTCCAGGGACAACGACAACTCCAGAAGAGACTCGACAACGATGTCTGCCGCGACGCCAGGAACCTCCCTTGGCGGCACGCCAGTCCGAACCAGGATCGTCTTCAGCCCGGCGGCCTGCCCTGCCAAGATGTCAGTTTCGATCTGATCGCCCAGCATGAAGGTGGCCGCAGGATCGCTGCCCAAGATATCCAGCGCCATGTGGATCAGGTCGGGCTGCGGCTTGCCGGTGACAATGGGAGCCACGCCCGACGCCGTCTCGATGGCAGCCAGGATTGATCCGGCCCCCGGCTCGTATCCGGCGCCATGCGGCAACATTCGATCAGCGTTGGTCCCGAAGAAGGACGCCCCTGCCAGAAGGCCCGATTGCGCCTTCTGCAGTTTCTCGAACGTGAAGGCACGGTCGAGGCCCACGACGACTGCCTGGACATCCCTGTCCGCAATCTGAAACCCTTGGGCTTTGATTGCCCCGACCAGCGAGGGTGCGCCGATCACCATCACGCGTGAGGCTGCGGGGATTTCAGCTCGAACGCGCTTGGCCACGACCAATGAACTTGTGACGATCCGGTCCGGCGTCACTGGAATATCCATCCTGTTCAGCTTGTCGGCAAACTCCTCGGCTGTTTTCGTCGAGTTGTTGGTCACGAAGGCATAGGGCACCCCATGCTCGTGCCAGTGCTGGAAGGCCCGAACTGCCGTGGGGATGGGAGCATCGCCTCGATAGGTCACCCCGTCGAGGTCGCTGATGATTGCCGCGTTGCCGGGAAGCATTATCTGGAATGTCATGAGCCGATCTTGATCATGCTGCGTCTTCCTGCAGCGTCCAGTAGCATTGATGGACAGCAGATTGCTGCCCCTCTCGAATGATGTTCACCTAGCTGACCTGGACCCGACCATTCCGGGTCAGGTCAAGCTTGACCAACTCGCCGTTTCCGACGCTCTTCGCGGGGAAACCGGTTGTCCCATCGAGCACCTGTCTCAGGCCTGAGAGCCAGGCGCCGTGGCCGAAGGCCAGCACCGGACCGCTCGCCGAAAGAACACGCTGCTGGACGCGCAGGATCCGCCCCCTGAAGTCGGCAAATGGCTCGCCTAGGGTCAACCGGTGTGGTTCGCTGTGCCACATGCCAGGATGGGCAGCCTCGAGATCGGCCCATGTCCGGCCTTCCCAGGTTCCAAACGCGAGTTCCGCGAGATCAGGATCGGGTTCTGCTTCAGGAAAGCCGTGCAGCGCCGCCGTCTGCCGCGCCCGGCCAAGCGGCGAGGTCAGCACAAGCGCAAAATCCTGACCCGCCAAGGCCCGGCGGTTGGCCTCCAGCACCGCGAGGTCATCGGCGCCCAGAGGATCGTCAAGGGCAACATCCCGCTGGCCTTGCAAGCGGCTTTCGGTGTTCCAGGGCGTGCGGAAGTGGCGGATGAACCAGAACTGGGCCATGGTTCAATCCTCCAGCAAGGCTGCACTCTGGCTGTCGATGGAAAGGACCACTGCTGCTCCCTCGCTGTAGGGTGGCTGACCCGTAGCGTGGAGCGTATCCACGATGATCTGGCCATCGGGTGTCTCGATCAGATAGCGGATCTGGCTGCCCAGAAACTCGCGGTGCCTCACCGTTCCAGGAACACCTTCGCCGGAACCGGACAGCCGAATGTTCTGGGGGCGCAGAACGATGCGGGTCGCCCTTTCCGACGATGCGCTGACCGAGAGCCGCTGGCCGGCCTTTGTCATGAAATGCGCTCCATCCATCCTGCCACTGAGCACATTCGCGGTGCCCAGGAAGCCCGCAACGAATGAGTTCGCAGGATGGTCGTAGAGTTGCTGCGGGGTGCCGATCTGCTGGATCACGCCCTTGTCCAGAACGGCCATCCGGTCCGAGGTGGTGTTGGCCTCTTCCTGGTCATGGGTCACAAAGATCGTCGTCAGGCCCAGCTTTCGCTGCAGCGCAAGCAATTCGCGCCGCATCTGCACGCGAAGTGCAGCGTCGAGGTTCGACAGCGGCTCGTCCAGGAGCAGCACCTGCGGTTCGATGGCGATCGTCCGCGCCAGGGCGACGCGCTGCTGCTGCCCGCCCGAAAGCTGCCCGGGCATCCTGTCGGCCAGGTGCAGCAGGCCCACGGTTTCCAGAGCGGCCTCGACCTTGGGGGCGATCTTGCTGGCGGGCATCCGCCGTTCCTCAAGCCCGAAGGCCACATTCCGTCTGACGGACATGTGCGGCCACAAGGCATAGGATTGGAAGACCATGCCGACATTGCGCTTCCAGGGCGGCAGGTTGGCGACATCGCGGTCGCCGATGAGGATCCGGCCGCGCGGGGTGGGCCCGAAGCCGGCGATCGCACGCAGCAGCGTCGATTTCCCTGAGCCGGATGGCCCGAGAAAGGCGAAGAACTCGCCCGGCTCGATCACCATGTCGATGCCTTCCAGCACCTTGGTTTCACCAAACGACAGGTGCAGGTTCTCGATCCGGATCCCGGCCTTGGTCTGTGTCATCTGTTCTTCTCCGAAACTCAGTGCTGATCGCCGGGGGTTGTCTGGCGGGCGCGCTCACGCTCGATGATGCGCTGCGACAGGTAGGTGCCAAGCGCCACGATCACGACCGCGAGGATACCAAGCGCCGCACCGGGCCCGCGTCCTGCCGGGGATTGCATGTAAAGGTAGATGCCATAGGCCAGCGGCGCGTCCGAAGACCGGCCAACCAGCATGATCGTTGCGGACAGCTCGACCGCTGCAGTCGCGAAGCTGGTGACGAAGCCCGCCAGGATGCCGCCTGTCATCAGGGGAACCACGATCCGGCGGATGGTGCTGGAACGCGATGCCCCAAGGCTTTCAGCAGCTTCCTCGAGAGAGATCGAGACCTGCTGAAGCGCGGCCATGCAGGCACGCAGTGCGTAAGGAAGCCGCCGCACCGCCAAGGCAATGATGATGATTCCCCAGAAGCTGGACATCTGGCCAAGACCGAAGGGCAGCTGGATGCCATGGAACATCCGCAGGTAGCCGATCCCCAGCACCACCCCTGGAACGGCGAGTGCAGCCGTGGCCATGTAGTCCAGCCACTTCCGGCCGGGCAGGCCCGTGCGGATGACGATATAGGCGATCGCACTGCCAAGCACGACGTCTATCAGGGCTGCCGAGCCTGCATAGACAAGCGTGTTCCAGACATATTGCGAGGACTGGGTGAAGATCGTCCCGAAGTGTTGGATGGTGAAGCCGTCCGGCAGGGGCGAGAAGGACCAGATCGTGCCAAAGGCCAGAAGAAGCAGGCCCAGATGCGGCGACAGGACCAGGGCAAGGATCAGCAGGATCACGCCCCAGGCCAGCCATTTCTCGCGCGGTTTCAGGTCGCGCCGCGACAGTCCGCCGCCGCCCTTCTGCACGGTGGCATAGTCCTTGCCGCGCATGAACAGGAAGGATGCCCAAAGCGAGAAGACCGAAAAGGCCACCAGGATGAACGAGATCACATAGCCCATCGGATCGTTGATGCCGACTCCGGTGATCCGCAGGTAGGCCTGAGGCGCCAGCATGTTGTTGACGTTGAGCAGCAGGGGCGTGCCCAGATCATCGAAGACCTTGATGAAGACCAGTGCCGCCCCGGCCAGATAGCCGGGCATCGCTAGCGGGAAGACGATCCGCCGGAACATCCGCATGCCATGCGAGCCAAGGTTCTGCGCCGCCTCTTCCATCGACCGGTCGATGTTGCGCAGGGAAGCGGACAGGTTGATCAGGATGAACGGGAAGTAGTGGATCGACTGGACCAGGATGACGCCATTCAACCCCTCCATGAAGGGAATACGGATGCCGAAATATTGGTTCAGAAGCAGGTTGATCGAACCGTTTCGCCCGAACAGCAGGGACATCGCGACCGCGCCGACAAAAGGCGGCATGATCAGCGGGATGATCCCGAGCGCCTGGATCGCCGCCGTGCCTGCGAAGTTGAAGCGGGTTGTGATGTAGGCCAGCGGGAGGGCGATCATCGTCGCAACCACCACCGACATCGCCGAGACGTAGAACGAGTTCACGAAGCTTTCGCGAAACAACGTCGTGTTGAAGAAGTCTTGGAAGTTCTGAAGCGTGAAGGCTCCAGTGCGCGCATCCAGGAAGGCCACATAGAGGACCTGCGCGACCGGCAGGACCAGGAAAGCCATCAGGAAGATCGCGATCGCGATGCCCGCGACAGCGGCACCCGACAAGGCGGGAAACAGCGTGAAGCGGCGTGCGGCAGTGTCGGTTGAAGCGGACATGGTATCCTCGGGGCATCACTGATACCCGCGCCGCCCAAGGCGGCGCGGGACTGGTCTGAAAGGGTTCGATCAGTTCAGCGCGATTGCCTGCTCGGCCAGCTGCTTTGCCTTGCCATAGTTCTCGACGGCAAAGCGGTCCCATTCCTGCTCGATTTCGGCCTGACGGCCGACTACCTCGGTTTCCGGATCGGCACGCGAAACGGTGAAGGCCCCGGCGTAGCTGGGATCAAGCGCCTGTTCTTCCGTGATCGGCATGGCTTCGATCAGGGCGCGCGCCTCGGCGATCAGTGCGGCGGCTTCCTGATTGCCGCTGTCGGCATGGGCGGCCTCGGCCTGCTGCACGGTCGAGACGGCAGCGCGCAGATCATCAAGCCGGTAGGTCACCAGGACGTCGAAAAGGGAATTGACCAGTTCGTAACGTGCGCCGGACTTGTCCACGTCAAACTCGATGGCACCAGGCGCGAACTCTTCCGAGAACGGGTTGGGGAAGCCCTCGGGAGCGTCGGCATAGGCATCGGGGTTCACCGGAAGACGCATGATCGCCGGTTCCAGCAGAACCTTCTGTCCTTCCGGAGACAGGATGAACTCCACGAACTTCTTTGCCCCTTCGGGATTGGGGGCGTTTTCGATGATGCCGACATTGGCCGGAACGATCGAGGTCACGCTTGGATAGACCAACTCGACCGGGAAGCCCGAGGCCTTGGAGGACAGACCGAAGAAGTCGATCACGATCCCGAAGCCGGTCGAGCCCGAGTTCACCGCGTCCGGCACACCGAAGCTCCGCTCGGTCACGGTGTTCATGTTGCCCGAGATCCACTTCCAGGTGGCCCAGCCCTTGTCCCAGCCTTCGCCCTGCAGGACAGTCTCGACCGTCAGGTGGGTGGTGCCGGAACGCGAGGGCGAGGACATGGCGACGTGGCCGTTGTATTCCGCGCGCTTGAGGTCTTCCCATTCCTTGGCAACGGGCAGTTCATTCGCCTCGACATAGCGGGTGTTATACATGATCCCGTAACCCGAGGCGGCAAAGCCGTAGTAGGTTCCGTCTGCGTCATGGACCGGATAGCCGCCGATCTGATCGGGGATCCCCTCGAACTGCACATCGACCTTCGCGAGCAGTCCGTCCTCCTTCAGCACCTCGAAAGCGTCGGGCGCCGAAGCCCACATCAGGTCGGTGGTATTGGAGCCACGGGTTTCCTGCAGATAGGAAACGGCGGCATTGGTGTTGCGGTTGACCACTTCCAGGGTGGTATCCGGATGAGCGGCCTCGAAGGCTGCCTTGAACGGATCCGTCAGGTCCTTGGAAAACGAGGTCACCACGGTGACGGTATCCGCGAATGCGGCAGCCGAAGTCATCATCAGCGCGATGGCGCTGAGCTTGAAAATCTTGTGCATGTTTCTCCTCCCAGAGACGCCCGCGAGCCGATTCAGCCGGATCTCAACGGACGCGACCAGAACTCTGCAACAATCAGAATTTCCAATCAACCATTTGTTTTAATTATATTTTATGTGTCAACTCTGACCCGTCCCGTGTGTCAGTTCTGACCCATTCCGTGTGTTACAGCATGTGGTGGTGGCGAAGGCGCAGGTAAAGCCGCTTGCGGGGGATGCCCAGAAGCTCGGCGGCCTCCGACTTCCGCCCGCCGGTCTGGACCAAGGCGGACCGCAGCAGGCGGGCCTCAAAGGAACCCATTGCGGTGTCATAATCCAGGTCGCTTCCCTTGCTTGCGCCAGCCGGGGACGCGAAAGTCATCTCCAGCCCGATCACTAGCCCCTCGGCAAAGTTCCTGGCTTCACGGACGTTACCCGGCCAGTCATGTCCGGCGATGCGGCGGCGCACAGTGGCATCAAGATGAGGCTTGGGCAGATCGTGGCGTCGGGAGGCTTCGGCCACGAAATGAGAAACCAGCAAGAGCGCATCGTCCTCGCGATCACGAAGGGGTGGCAGAAGCACGGTAGCATTGAAGCGATGAAAAAGATCAGGACGAAGTCTGTTCTCCTCGATCAACAACTCTGGCGGGCTTTTTACACTGGCCAGGACACGCAGATCGACAGGGTGCGGTGCTGCGCCAAGAGGCGTGATCTCGCGCGTTTCCACTACTCTTAGCAGGCGCACCTGGAGGCTGTCCGGCATGGCTTCAAATTCGTCCAGATACAAGGTTCCGCCATCTGCACGCGCCACCAGCCCCGGAGATTCGCTGGTTCCAAAAAGCTCCCGGTTGATCTCGGCCTCGGTCAGTGCGCCGCAGTTCACGGCAACAAACGGCCCTTGGGGGCGAGGCGACAGGTCGTGCAGGATGCGTGCAGCCAACTCCTTGCCGGTCCCGGTTTCGCCTGCGATCAGGAGATCGAGTTGAAGCCCTGCGAGGACGCGCAGGCGCTGCCGCAACTCCTGCATGACGGCGGACCGTCCGATCATGCGCTCATCAATCCGGGTTTGCCGCAGGCGGCTGTTCTCCAGATGCATGTCCCGCATGGCCTGCGCGCGGCGAAGCACGTTCAGCATCAGTTCGGGGGAGCAGGGTTTTTCAAGAAAGTCGTGGGCGCCGCCCCGCATGGCCTGGATCGCGACCGGAATATCGCCATGAGCAGTGATCAGGATGAACGGCACCTCTGGCGCACGCACCTGGGCCTGCTCCAGAAACTCGAGACCCGAAAGCCCCGGCATCCGCAGATCCGAGAGGATGACCCCGGGAAAATCTGGTGCAAGCGCCTCGAGCGCAGGCCGGGCTGAATCGAAGGCATGAACGCGGAAACCGTCAAGTTCGAGCGTCTCGATGGTTGCATGCCGAAGGTCGGCATCGTCCTCGACCAGCATCACTTCGGGCATGTCACTCTTCCGTCTTCCAGCGGTTCAGGCGCAGCCGGACCTCGGCGCCTCCCCCGTCATGTTGCTCGATCTCGAGATTTCCATCCATGTCCTGCATGACGTTGAACGCAATGGAAAGCCCGAGGCCAAGGCCCTTGCCCGCCTCTTTCGTTGTCACGAAAGGGTCGATGAGGCTCTGGCCGCTCTGCCCACCCAAGCCCACGCCATTATCCCGAATGACAAGCTCGACAGAGTCGGAGTTTAGGACATCGATGTGGATCAGTCCCTGCTCGGACGCGCTGTCTCGCGCCTCGATCGCATCCAGAGCGTTCCCCAGGACATTCAACAAGACCTGCTCCAGCAGGATTTCGTCGGCCGATACCATCACGCCGGTGAGGTCGGGACCTTCGACACGGACGTTCTCGTTCCGCACACGGTGATCCAGCAATTCCAGAGCGGCGCTCAACGGCTCCGCCAGGACAACACAGGAATTCTGATGGGCCGAGCGGCGAGCGATGCGGCGCAGGTGGCCTATGGTGCGCGTGATACGGTGCAGAAGACCTTCAATCTTTTGGACCGACCCCTCAGCCTCGGGATGGGCCGCGCGCAGATTATGAAGGCGGTGACCGATTGCCGCCAAGGGCTGGTTTATCTCATGGCTGATTGCGGCCGACATCTGCCCAAGCGCGGCCATCTTCCCCGCCTGCACGAGTTCGCGCTGTGTCGTCTCCAGTCGCTCCACCGCCTGCCGGCGTTCCTGGATGGAAGCGCGGAAGACATCGACCGCAGCGACCATCTCGTCGATCTCGTCCCGTGGCCTGTTTCCTGATACAGGTTCAGGCAATTCGGATGTGCCTCGCGCGATGCGGATGAGATCCCTGGACAGCGCCTCGATCCGCACGAGAATGCGCTTGTGGACAAACACAGCCAGGATGATTGCAGTGATCATTGCGCCCAGCAGTGTCACGACCCCCAGCCACAGCGAGCCTCGCAAGATCGCACTTGCCGCGGCATCGGCTCCGCGTTGCGCCCAGACGCGCTCGGCCCGACCCATGTCGGTCAAGAGCGCCTGCATCTGAGCCAACACATCCTGCGCTGTCTGAAGACGGGTTACGGCTGCCCGATGCAGTTCCAGCCGCTTCCGAACCTGCGTGAAAATGCCATTATCTCCCGTGGCAAGTTCCTTCAGCCGCTCAAGAGCCTCGATCAGCAGCGCCACATCCACCCGTGGCGCCAGGTTCAGCTGCCCCAGGCTCAACTGATCCAATGTGTCGCGTCCGAGCGCCTGCGTCTGTTCCAGCGAGTCCAGACTGGTCGCTGACTGCGCCTGCAGGAGAAGTGCCGTCAGGGTTGCGGCCTCCGAGCCGAGTTGCTGCACGCGGTCCCGCAGCAGCCAGTCCTGGGACAGTGCCTCCTCCGCCTCAGACTGCGATCCGACGCTCGCACCTGCCATCAGCACGGCCAACCGAGTATCGAGATTGAACGACAGATCGCTCAGGATTCCCTGCACCTGATCCTGGATATCAGCATGGACCCATCGCAGCTCTGTTCCCGCGCGAGCCTCGGTCTGTGCTCGCCGGTCAAGCTGAGCGCTGAGCCGGAGAAAATCCTTCAGGGCGCGCTGCAGGTCGTGCGTGGCGGCTTCCAGCTTTCCCTGGGTCGCCTCCCGTCCAGGTTCAGCCGACCAGACCGGAGAGGCCAGCACCCCTGCGACAGTCGAAGAGGCGTTTTCGATTGCCTGGTTCATCCGATCCGCGGCCACCAACGGATCAGCCACCATCTGCATGCCCAACGCAGCAAGTTCCCCGGTCGCTTCAGCGAGTTCTCCGGCCAGGGCAACTGCGGGAATACGATCCTGCGCCAGCGCCCGAAAATTCCGCTCCGCCTTCAGCATCACGAGCATGCCGACCGCGAGGACTCCCGTGGCGACGACGACCATTGCGATCAAGGCTATCACCAGCCGCGACCGGATCGAGCCGCGACGTATCACGGCTGCTCCAGGGCACGGATCAGCGCATCGGCCTCATTCAGCATGGAGTATGATCGGGCGGCCCACTCCAGGACTGTCGCCTGATCAGGGTTCGCTGCGCGCACCTGGTCTTCAGTCAACGGCATCCATGTGAGCAGTCGGCGGACCTTGTCAGCTTCGGTCGGCTGAGACCCTGCGAGCCGGTTGAGCCGGCGCCACAGGTCTCTCCGCAGGAG
This sequence comes from Paracoccus sp. SY, assembly GCF_002901215.1. Classification (NCBI taxonomy): domain Bacteria; kingdom Pseudomonadati; phylum Pseudomonadota; class Alphaproteobacteria; order Rhodobacterales; family Paracoccaceae; genus Paracoccus; species Paracoccus sp. SY. The sequence continues at coordinate 17,572 of NZ_NWMQ01000045.1, forward strand.
CAGATCCCGAGCGACAAAGGCCTCGAAAAGCTGATTGACCTGCCAGTAACGCTCGGCGGCGAGCTTCGGATCATAGGGCGCTTGAGTGAAGTCCAGGGCGGCCCAGGCCGGATCCAGAAGACGCGCCGCTTCGTCTCGAACTCCGGTGTGGGCGGGAATGCGATGCACATCGGGACGCAGCAGGAGGCGCTGCCCCTCCTCCGAAAGAACGAAGGTGATGAAAAGCTTGGCTGCTTCGGGCTGCATGCCACCCTGCAAGGCCGCAATCCGTGCCGGAATAAGGGTGATCGGGGTTCCGTAGCGGAATTCCAGAGTGTCTTGCGTCAAAGCCAGGAAGTCGATGGTCAGGCCAATGCCGAATTCCCCCTCCTCCACACCTTCGAGAACGCCAAAGCTGCGGGCGGAGATGGTGTTGAGCTGGCCAGCCAGTTCCAGGATCCACGCCCAGCCGTCCTGCCATCCTCGCCGCTGCAATATCGTCTCCAACAGCGAATGCATCGTGCCCGATCGCATCGGATGAGACATGGCGATCTCTCCCGCGAATCCAGGATTGAGGAGATCATCCCAATCCTGCGGCACCGGGCGGTCTCGAGACACGTGCCATGACCATCCAAGCGCTGACCAGGCAAAATCTGAATAGGGTCCTTTGCCCAAGTCGAGGAGGCGTTCTTCTTCATCAAGCACTACGAAGGCCTCGGGCGCCGACGCCCAGAACAGGTCGAAACGCCGCTCGTTGCCGGCAAGCATTTCGCTGACTGCGGCATGTGTGTTCTTGTTCAGAACCCGGATACGGATCTCAGGGTGTTGGCGACCGAACGCTTCCAGCATCGGCTCGACAACTTCCTCCTGGTAGGACGTGATGATCCGTAGCTCTTCGGACGAAGTTGGACCAGCAAGAAGGATAATCCCGCCAAGGATTGCGCACAGCCTGAATATCCTGTCCCTGATCAACCTTGCCTGCAGCATGGTCTTCCTCCCCTGCAGGCTTGTGGCACTCTCAGGGCTGACAGGGCAACCCTGGTCACCACATGGTCTGCTTCGCCCGCTCCGGCCATTCGGCGTTATAACGCGCGCCGTCAAACTCGCCGGCGGTAATCTCCTTGAGCATGTCACCGATGCTTGGAAGATCGGCAGAACTGTCGCCGTCAGTCCACAGGCCGGAGCGGATCAGGGCGCGGGCACACTGCGAGTAGACCTCCTTCAAATGGATGACGATGACGGTTCGAGGAAGCTTGCCTTGGCGCTCGAACAGTCTGGACAGCTCCGGATCGGCAGAGATCTTCGCTTGCCCATTGGCCCGGATTGCCACGTTGGACCCTGCCACCAGGAACAGCAGACTCACCCGACCGTCCCGGACGATGTTCCGTAGGGAGTCGATCCGCTCGTTCCCCTTCCAGTCAGGCAGCAGCAGAGTGTGAGCATCCTGGATGCGAACCACTGGCTCTTCGTCGCCCCGCGGACTGCAATCTGTGCCTTCAGGTCCGACAGTTGCCAGAATGCAGAAGCGGGCACGTTCAATATGGGCCCGGTAGCCGGAGGTAAGCCGTGTCGTCACCTTGATCTGCGAAGCCTCGGCTGGTGTTCCATAGTAGCGATGCAGGTCCTCCAGCGTCTCGACCCAAACTGGCACAGGCATCTCCTCTGACACTACCGCGTTTGATACATCCCCCGACATTTGGAGGGCGGAACCATTGACCGTCCCTGAACAATCCATGTCAATCATTCAGGCATGCCGAGTGCTCTTTGATGAGAGGCAATGTCGTCGCCGACAATTGCGGCATCGACCTGATGGTCCAGGCCACAATCACCTGCCCTGAGTGGTGTGGGATCAGTCTTGTGCCGGAGCTTCCGGCACGCCGTCCTTCCATGTCTCCCACTCGCTCACAATGTGATCGACCAATGGAGTCCCCACCAGGGCGATGTTCTCGACCGTTTCCGCAAAGCCACCAGCCGTCTCGCCCGGCGCAGGGTCCAGGTGCTGCAGGGTGGTTTCGCTCGGGTTGCCCTGGTCGAAGTTTACCGAACCCCGGATGGCTGCGATCCTGTCGGTGCCATGCAGCCGCTTGATCACCTGGGCGATGGCGTTGTCCTCCATCTCGGTGACCAGGTAGTCGTCGGCGCCGTAAAGCTCGGCCATGTATTGCGCCTCGGCCGACAACCCCGGGCCGTGGAAGAAGGTGTCGCCGGTCATGTGGGTGCCGACCTTCACCGAAGGGGTAGCCTGAGCGGCTTCATCCGGATAACGCATCCGGTAGGTCCGTGCCTCTTCCGAGTCCTTCAGTTCGACGCCCGATGAGAGGTGAACGCCCCAGGCCACAAGGTCCGGGTTCAGTTGATGCACGCGGTAGTCCTCGTAGCCCTTGCGTGGCATGAAGACAGGCGCGCCCGGCTCGCCCTCTTCAGGCGCCCAGCGGTGGCCGAGGTCATAGTCGATCAGCCAGCTTCCCCACACGACGTCACCAATGGTCCCCTTGGAGGGCGGTGTTCCAGCAACCCCCGTGATCAGGTAGTAGGCATTGGAGAAATCGTAGTCCGGGTTCAGCAGGATGGCCTGTATCGAGGCAGAGGCATTGACCTTGCCCATTCCCAGGACCGAGCCGCAGACGCCATCATCGTTACAATGCACAGGGGCAAAGGCACCTAGCACCTCGCTTGCCTCTGCGTCTTTCCAATAGCGTTCATACCAGTGCTGGTATTCGCCCGCGCGATCGCCGGTGTTCTCGCCGATCTCGAACATGGAGCCCACGAACACCTTGACCTGGATCGGTTCGGCTAGGGCTGCCCCAGTCGAGGTCAGAGCAACGGCGTAGGCTGCCAAGATGTTGATAAGGACATGCACGGGTTCTCTCCTGTTCTTGGCTGCCAAGGAGTAGGCTACAGCAGCCGCCGCAGATGTCACCAACCAAAAGGATAGAGCCAGGCAGGGCTGCTGTCAGGCATTGCTGATTGTCTTGCCGGAGAAGGTTCACTTTAAGATTGAGATGAAGATTAGAGGATCCCCAAGAAGTCCCCTAGTCCGGCAGCCTTCATACTTTTTAGTTTCTTCCATTTTATGAAAAGCAACCTATTGAAACATATATTATATTCCCGGTGAGAATGACTTATTGGGCGAGGTATTGTGACCTATCGGGCGAGGTATTGTGCCTTCTGGGGCGAGGTATTGTGACTTTTGGGGCGAGGGTGCTGCATCGTCATCAATGCTACTGTGACTTTTGGGGCGAGGTTGCTGCATCGTCACCAATGCTTATTGTGACTTTTGGGGCGAGGTTACGCAATATCAGGGAGTTGGGTGGAATTCTTCTTCCCAAATCGAGCGAGTTTCTCCTATTGTGACCTTCCAAGCACTACGGGTTACAATACATGCGGGATGCACCTCGCCCCAAAAGTCACAATAGCAATGGCGGCACCCTCAACGCCTTCCAGCGGCGTGGTGAAGTCATCAAGCCGGCGGAACTAATCGAGGTTCGTGGCGGTGAAAAAATTACACTAGCTGCGCGGCGGATCTACAATCAGCTGCTATCTAATGCGTTCGGACCCGAGATGGCGGCCGAAGGGCAAGAATACCGCATCCCCTTTTCTGAGCTTCGGGGAAACCATACCTCCAACGATCGTGTCACGGAGGCCATTCTGAGCCTGATGCAGACGGTTGTTCGCGTGCGCATGTCTGACGGATCGACCCGCAATGTCCATCTGCTCGGTCCGACAGACATCGAAAAATTTGGTCCAGGCATCGCCACAATGCTGACCTATGAGCTGCACCCTAAGCTTTTGCCGATCCTACGTGACAGTCAGATATTCGCGCGTCTGGAGATGCAGATCCTTCACGGCTTTGCGACGAAATACGGCATGGCTCTTTATGAAATCATCGCAAAGCGGATTGGCTTGAAGCACGTCTACTACAACGACTTCGAAACTGAGGAGCTGCGTGACTATCTTGGTGTGCCTGAAGGCAAGCTGGTCTCGTTTGCCGCCCTGCGCCGCAAGGCGATTGAACCTGCTGTCGGTGAGGTGAACCTGCTTGCTCCCTTCTCGTGCCGGATCGACGTGATCGAGAAGCAAGGTCGCAAGATCACCAAGCTCAGGGTGTCATGGTGGCTCAAGACAGTTGAAGAGCAAAAAGTGCAGTGGCAGGCACAAAAAGGACAACAGGGCGATCTGTTTCCCCCTGCCCTTCCTGAGACCCTGATCGAAGAATTAAGCAAATAGCTGATACACCAGAAATGCACATATGCAAATGTGCACAAATGCAAAGGGGCAGTGATGCAGATTATCACGATTGCGATGCAGAAAGGCGGAGTAGGTAAATCTACTCTTGTGCGATCACTGGCTGTTGCTGCGGCACGTGATGGGCTTTCAGTGCTGATCCTTGATATGGACGCTCAACAGAGCGTGAGCCAATGGGGTGAGCGCCGGGAAGCGGAGATGCCGGTAGTTGTGTTCTCAACTGAGAATGAATTGCCTAGGCGCTTGGAGCAAGCCAAGGGCGCAGCTGACCTGGTGATCATAGACACTCCCCCTGCTCGCTCAACGGAGGCACCAGCCGCCGTTGAGATTGCTGATTTGGTGCTTATCCCAACCACGCCAGACGTCGAGCCCTTAGAGCAGATGCCGCGGACCCTGCGCTTGTGCCGCGGCTTTGATCGCCCGGTCTGGGCCGTCATCAACATGGCCAACCCGACCGGCCAAGCAGAAGTGACGCAGACGCGGGAGGTGATCGAGGCGATGGGTGCTAAAGCTGCCCCTGTTGTCCTGCACCGGAGAAAGGCACATCGAGACGCCAGCGCTTCTGGTCAGTCGGTGCAAGAGCTGGATGCGAGTAGTAAGGCGGCTAATGAAGTCGCGAACCTATGGGCATGGGTTCGTGCTGAAATGCAAAGGGGCAAATAACCATAGTGGCATCCCTGCATAAGTGCATGTGTGCACATTTGCAGGTTAGAAAGATGGCAGGAGTGCAGAAATGAAGAAACCGAACCCGCTGTTAGCGGCGATGGGCAAGGCAACGGATCCGGAACTGGAAACGAACGAACCGGAACAGTCTGGAGTAGAGAAAGCCGGAAAAGCCACGGGCAAGAGGGCAGAGCAGAAGCACCTAGGCGCCTATTTCGATAAGAGAGATCCAATTCTTGAGCGAGTGGCGATCCTGCGTGCCCGCTTGGACATGACCAATTCGGAGTTGATTGAGCATGCGCTTAATGAGCTATGGAAGCGGCATGAAGCAAAAAGAGCATTCGGCGATTAGTGCATGTATGCATTCCTGCAGGTGTGCAATTGTGTGGTTTCGCAGTTGTGCAACCGTGCAGATGTGCCCTCACAACTGTGAAATTGTGCAGATGCGCTGTTGTGCGAAGGCCCAATTATGCAGCCGTGCATTTGTGCACAGAAAGTTGCTTAAGGGCACCTCGAAAAATTG
>NZ_NWMQ01000046.1:0-22708 GCF_002901215.1 Paracoccus sp. SY
CGGTAAACCAGGGGCGGTTCATCCCGGTGCGGGTGCCAGGAACGAGGCCCTGCGCGCCATCGGACGCGTGGGCCGCACGATCTGTCGTCGCTGGAGCGGCTATCATCGCCGCAGCCGCGTCGAAATATGAGCCGGGCCAGAAAACGATCCGGTGGATCGTTTTCCCGGCGATTGGATGAATTGCATGAAGCTGCTCGGGCAGAAGCTCATGTCCCGCGATTTCGATCGTCAGACCGCCGAACTCCAGGTCCGCATCGCCATCCTCATTCGGACTCCTGTTGGAAACCTCCGTGTTCTTCACCTCCCTTTTTGCCAGCGGGAACAACTCCCTGCCGCCGGAGTTTCTGTGCCATGGGACGATCAGTCACCAGGGCGAGAGTTGTGTCGGTCTGGCAGAAGCTTGCGAGTGCAATCGCAGTTCTGGCGGTCGCAATGTTCGTGGCCCATGGTGCAGCGGCCAAAGGCACACCTCCCCACGATCATTCTGTTGCCCACGCCGCAACATCGCTCATCGCAGGTCATACTGCTGCTGAGCCGGAAGGGACCCATGAGCATTCTTCAGCGGTCAGCCACAAGCATGGCACTGCCAACGACGGAACTGCTGCCTGCTGTGGAGAAGCATGTCTGCTGGCGCTGATGCCGGACATTGATACTCACCTGAGCAAGCCTTGGGGTGTAAGGTCGAGATCCCTGCTCCGTGTCTCTTCATTGTCAGGACACGACCCTGATGGGCTGCGTCGTCCTCCACGGCTTCTTCATCGGATCTGATCGCATCTCCCCGCGAGTGGAGCGCCAGACCTGATCGTAAGGTCGGTGCCATTATCAAACCTTGCATGGACGGATTGCGATCAGTGAGCGCGAGGATTTTGCCTCGCGTCCCCGATGGCGGTGAGACTGGCGCTGCACTTGCCGCCTCCTGTTCCGGCGCTTTGGTAATGGAGAAGCCACATGCACCATATATCCCCCGAAATGCAGAGCTGCATTGACGAATGTCAGCGATGCCACAGCACGTGCCTCAGCACAGCCCTGAACCATTGCCTGGAGGCGGGCGGCCGGCATGTCGAGCCGAAGCATTTCCGGCTCATGATGGCATGTGCCGAGATCTGCCAGACCTCGGCCAACGTCATGCTGATGGGCAGCGATCTTCACAAGCACACCTGCGCGGTCTGCGCTGAAGTCTGTGAGGAATGCGCCCGAAGCTGCGAGGAGGTCGGCGACATGCAGGAATGCGTCGATGCCTGCCGCCGGTGCGCCGAAAGCTGCCGGAAAATGGCCGCCTGATCGTTACAGAAACCATTCACATCAAAGGAGAACCCTTATGCGTAAGTTCAAGTCAGCCCTCATCTTCACCGCCCTTCTTGCCGCGCCCGCGGCTCTCGCTCAGGAGAGCGGAACCGCAGAGCATGCGGGGCACACAGCGGAACAAGGAGGCTCCACGACGGACCTTTCGATCCTTCCCCAAGGTTGCCGGGACGCAATCCAGCAGTCAGGAATGTCGGAGATGATGCACGGCATGGACATGTCCGGCATGATGGGCGGCATGGAAGGAATGGATGAGGCCCAGAAGGCCTCCATGGCTGCCATGATGAAGATGAATGTCCCGATGATGGCCACGCACACCATCAAGGACCCCGACCTTGCCTTCCACTGCGGCATGATCGCGCATCATGCTGGTGCCATCGCCATGGCGGAAGTGGAGTTGAAGTATGGCGACGACGAGGAGTCGAAAGCGATGGCTCGGAAGATCATCGACGCTCAAGGACCGGAAATCGAGGAAATGACGGCCTGGGTCGAGAAGAACACGGACCAGCAGTAAGCACCCTGGCCGCCGGGGCTTGAAGCCGCGGCGGCCTTGATGACCGCAAGGATGTCATGCTGGCTCCACCAGAGCGGTCCGGAAAGATCCGAAACGCGAGGCGTTCATCATGGCGCCTGAGGCGACGGTTTTCCGCTTCACAAGTTCTTCTTGACCTTCCAGCGACAGGAAGGTGCAGGACGATTGCAGGCGACTCTTGGTTAGCTTCCAGACGAGGTACATGATGGCCAGCAAGAGCAAAAACCAACACCGAGCCTCCCTCCACAGGGAGAGCAGTTCTCGCAGCGGCGACCCGCAGCATCACCATCACGGGCATGTTCACTCCGACCATCATGGGGCGGGGCATTTGCATGCCCCGGCGGCGGCCCCGGTAGACAGTGCACATCAGGTCAAGGACCCGGTCTGCGGCATGATGGTCGATCCCCATACGACGCAGCACAAGGCAGAGCACGCCGGTCGGCCTTATTACTTCTGCTCGGCAGGGTGCCGCGCGAAATTCCTGGCAGAGCCGGACCGCTATCTTGATCCCGCCGCTGCGGCGGCAAAAGCCGAACCCGTACCTGAGGGGACGATCTACACCTGTCCCATGCACCCTGAGATCCGGCAGGTCGGACCAGGGTCGTGCCCAATCTGCGGCATGGCATTGGAGCCCCTGCTGGTCAGCCTGGACGCCGAGCCCAATCTCGAACTGATCGACATGCGCCGTCGCTTCTGGATCGGGTTGGTGCTGACGGTTCCTGTGTTCATCCTGGAGATGGGCGGCCACCTCATCGGGCTCGATCACCTTGTCAGCCAGCGAAGCTCGAACTGGATCCAGCTGATCCTGGCGTCGCCGGTTGTGCTTTGGGCGGGGTGGCCTTTCTTCCAGCGAGGCTGGCAATCGCTGGTCACGCGCAACCTGAATATGTTCACCCTGATTGCCATGGGCACGGGCGCGGCGTGGATCTACAGCGTCATTGCTACACTCGCGCCCGGCATCTTTCCTGATGCCTTCCGCCAGCATAACGGCTCGGTTGCGGTCTATTTTGAGGCTGCAGCGGTCATCACCGTGCTCGTGCTGCTGGGGCAGGTGCTGGAACTGCGTGCCCGAGAGAGCACCAGCGGTGCCATCCGCGCGCTGCTCGACTTGGCCCCCAAGACCGCCCGACGTATCCACGAGGATGGGACCGAGGATGAGGTCCAGCTCGATGCCGTCCAGGTTGGCGACCGCCTTCGGGTCCGGCCCGGCGAGAAGGTGCCGGTGGATGGTGAAGTGATCGACGGCCGCAGTGCGGTCGATGAATCAATGGTGACGGGCGAGTCGATGCCGGTGACAAAGGAGGTCGGCTCAAAGGCCATTGGCGGGACCATGAACCAGTCCGGCGCCCTGGTGATCGAGGCACGCAAGGTTGGCCGCGACACCATGCTGTCGCAGATCGTCCAGCTTGTCGCAGAAGCACAGCGCTCGCGCGCCCCGATCCAGCGGCTTGCCGACCAGGTGTCAGGCTGGTTCGTGCCTGCGGTGATCGTCGTTGCCCTCATCGCCTTCATCGCATGGTCGATCTGGGGCCCGGAGCCGCGGTTCTCCTTCGGTCTCGTTGCCGCCGTGTCCGTCCTGATCATCGCCTGTCCCTGTGCGCTCGGGCTTGCGACGCCCATGTCGATCATGGTCGGCGTCGGCCGCGGCGCTCAGGCTGGCGTCCTCATCCGGAATGCCGAGGCCTTGGAACAGATGGAAAAGATCAACACCATCATCGTCGACAAGACCGGAACCCTGACCGAAGGGCGGCCTGCCGTCACTGCGATCGTTCCGGCCACTGGTCACGCCGAGGCAGAGATGTTGCGCCTTGCCGCCAGCGTCGAGCGGGCGAGCGAGCATCCGCTGGCGATCGCCATCGTTCGTGCCGCAGAGGAACGAGAGATTGCGCTCGTGCCGGTTGCGGACTTTGACTCACCCACCGGAAAAGGCGCACTCGGCACTGTGGAAGGACGCCGCATCGCCCTTGGCAACGCGAAGTTCCTGGCCGAGCAGGGGGTCGATGTCGCGCCCTTGGCGGAGCAGGCTGACAGTCTGCGCGAGAGCGGGGCGACGGCGATCTTCATGGGCGTTGATGGGCAGGTAGCGGCCATCTTTGCCATTGCGGACCCGGTCAAGGCATCAACGCCGGAGGCGCTTGCCGCGCTGAAAGCGCAAGGCATCCGCGTGGTCATGCTCACCGGCGACAACTGGACAACGGCCAAGGCCGTCGCGCGCCAGCTCGGCATCGATGAGGTCGAGGCGGAGGTTCTGCCGGATCAGAAGAGCGAGGTCGTGCAGCGGCACAAGGCGGCGGGGGAAGTCGTGGCCATGGCGGGAGACGGGGTCAACGACGCCCCGGCACTCGCAGCAGCCGATGTCGGCATTGCGATGGGCACCGGCACCGACGTGGCCATGGAGAGCGCGGGGGTCACGCTGCTCAAGGGTGATCTCACCGGCATCGTGCGGGCGCGGCGGCTGTCGCAGGCGGTCATGCGCAATATCCGTCAGAACCTGTTCTTCGCTTTCATCTACAACGCGCTCGGTGTGCCGGTCGCGGCCGGCGTTCTGTATCCCTTCTTCGGCATCTTGCTGTCTCCAATCATCGCGGCCGCCGCCATGGCGCTGTCGTCGGTCAGCGTGATTTCAAATGCGTCCCGGCTGCGGGGAGTGAAGCTGTGATGCTTGAGAGGCGGCCAAAATCGATCGTCAGCGCCTTCGACGGGCGGCATCATGTCGCAACCTGGCCCGTCCGCTTTCAGGTGTCATTGCCCTGCACGACGTGGTGTGATGACAGCAGTACCGGAAAATGGCCCCTCTCCTGCCGCATGGGCGGGAGGAAAGCCTGAGCCGGTCCAGAGGAAGAAAACGAACGGTCTGATGAAGACGGGTGGGACAAGGGGCATGAGGCCAGGCGACTTCTGGAGGCAGTGGCTCGCGGACGCATTGCTGCTTGTAGCTTTCGCCGCCCTCGCTCTTCAGGCTGGAGCCCACTTTCTGCGGGCAGAGCACATGATCCATGCCGAGCCAGCCATCGCCGCTGCCCTGGATCAAGGCTGCGATCACTTCCATGCTGCTGCAGAATGTGTCCGGCCGATCTCGAAAGATATGGAGGCATCTGGCGGCAGCGCGCCGGCTTCGCAGGGCGATTGCTGCAATCAGTTCTGCACGATCATTGCCCTTCTGCCCGAAGGCGTACGGGCCAATCCGCTGCCCGGTGGGGAGACCTGCCTCGGCATCTTGATGGACCGCCTGGGGCAGACACCCGAGGGTATTCTGCGGCCGCCTCAGTCACCCATCGCTGCATGAAGGCGTTCGGGGGCCAATAGGTCCACGCCCTCTGGCGGCTTCGACCGGCAGACGGCAACGCCATCCAACCATCAACAATTACCGGGACCGCGCGACCGCTGTGTGGCGCCTTCTCGTCAGCATGGATGAATAGCAATGAAACGAACTGTAATCGCCCTTTCCCTTGGCCTGGCAGCAGGGCTGCCCGCTGTTGCCCTGACCCAAGCCGGGCATGATGCCCACCACCCTGCTCAGCAGCATCAAGGACAGGCCATACCACCCGCCACGCCGACAATGCCCATGTCTGGCATGCCGGAGCAATGCCGGACCATGATGCAGGCCATGCCGGCCGAGTGCATGAGCGCCATGCAGCAAATGATTCAGGGCAGGATGATGCACGGTGCAGCCGACGCGCCGAAAGCCGCCAAAACGGCGGCCGACGCCGGGGACGCCCCAGAGTTCACCGGCGCCTATGTGGAGGCCATGGACGCAATGCACGGGCCGATGATGGAAGGTGTCATGGCTGATGACCCTGATACGGCCTTCGTGCGGGGCATGATCCCGCATCATCAGGGCGCAATCGACATGGCCCGGATCGTGCAGCAACACGGCGATGATCCGCAAACCAAGGCATGGGCCGAGCAGATCATCGCGGCGCAGGAGCGCGAGATTGTCGAGATGGAAGCCTGGCTGAAGGAGAAGGCCCGCCTCGAGGCTATCGACTTCGGCCAGACCGGCGGCACCGTCTGGTCTGCCGATGAAGGCGGCAGCTCGATCAGCGCCATCGACCTGAGCTCCGGGACCGTGACCACGACGCCGATCCCGGTGGCGCCTCATAACGTCGATCTGACGCCGGACGGGCGCTTCCTCCTGGCCGTCGGCACCCCGGCCAGTGGCGATCACGGCGACGGGCACGATCATGCGGGCGGCGATACCGCGGGCCTTCTGGTGATGCTCCATCCGAGGGATCTGTCGAAGCCTGCGGCCACGGTCGAGGTCGGAGCGCACCCGGCTCATGTGGTGGCTGACCGCCAGGGGCGCGCCTTCGTCTCGCTGTCGGCCAGCGACGAGGTCGCGATTGTTGATCTGGCGCGGGGCGCTGTCACAGCCCGCATTGGCACGGGCGCCTATCCGCATGGGCTGCGCCTCAGCCCCGACGAAACCGAGCTGTATGTCGCCAATGTTGAGGATGGCTCGGTTTCGGTCATCGACACGGCCCACCTCACCGAGGCGGCACGCATTCCGGTGGGCGCGGCGCCGGTCCAGGTCGGCTTCACGCCTGACGGCGGACGGGTCTATGTCTCGCTGCGCAACGAGAACCGCGTGGCGGTGATCGACACCGCCACGCGCGAGGTCACGGGCAGGATCGAGGTCGGTCCCAATCCGATCCAGATGATCGCCACCCCCGATGGCAGGCAGGTCTACGTCGCCAACCAGGGGACCGAGGCCGCGCCGAACGACACCGTGTCGGTGATCGACACGGCGACCGGTGACGTTGCCAGGACGCTGAAGACCGGTCCTGGAGCACATGGTGTGTCGGTTTCGGCGGACGGCGCCTTCGTGTTCGTGACCAACATTGCGGATGACAGCGTCTCGGTCATCGATGTCGCGCGCCAGGAGGTCGTCGGATCGGTGCCGGTGGGCGATCGCCCGAACGGCATCGTTCACGGGCCGTCGAACTGACCTGATCGCAGAGGTTGGCGCCGGGTTTCCCGGCGCCAATCCGAGCTACAGCTCATCGAACCAAGCCTCTCCGGCAGCGCTCGCGCGCCTCTTCCTCCGCGCGAGCCAATCAAAGGAAAGACATCATGCGAACTGTTCTTCTCGCGGCGGCTGCCGCGATCGCCACAGGCGGTGCCTGGTGGCTCTGGGGCCAATCCGATGCAATGCCGGCCGAAGAGGGCGAGGCTCTTGTTGATGTAACCCTGCCGGCCACGCTGTCATCCGAGGCCAAAGCCGGTCGGCAGGCCTTCGCCGCCAAATGCGCATCCTGCCACGGCACCGATGCCGGGGGGCGGGCGGGGATTGCGCCACCGCTCATCCACAAGATCTACGAACCGAGCCACCACGGCGACATGGCTTTCGTCCTGGCCGCACGCAACGGGGTGCGTGCCCATCACTGGCCATTTGGAAACATGGCCCCGGTTCCGGGGCTCACAGACCCGGAGTTGGCCGGGATCATCCGTTTCGTGCGCGAGGTTCAGGTTGCGAACGGTATTCGCTAAATCGCCGAACTTGGGCATCCTGACCGTGATCAGGGGCGTGTCCCGGCTGCGGCCTTTCCGTGTCCCTGGTCAGCGTACAGGTGACATCCTTCGGGCCAAGGGAGGACTCCAATGAATATCGCCCAAGCTGCGCGTGCGTCAGGTCTCACCTCCAAGACGATCCGCTACTATGAAGACATCGGCCTTGTGACCCCCCAACGCGAGTCAAACGGCTATCGCTATTTCAGCCCTGCTGATGTTCACCGACTGCGCTTCCTGAGCCGTGCACGACAGCTCGACTTTTCGTTGCAGGATTGCCGTGATCTTCTGATGCTGAACGAAGACACGAGCCGCAGCAGTGCTGACGTGCGCGAGATCGCTACACGTCATCTCGTGCATGTCGACGAAAGGCTGGCTGATCTGATGCAACTGCGGACGGCTTTGCAGCAGCTTGTCCAGAGCTGTGCCGGCGATGGGAGGCCAGATTGCTCGATACTCGATGCACTGGCAGGAGATTGCACTCCCCGGAACGGGGCCTAGCCATTATTCCGCTCGGCCTGGATCGCGCGTATCCGGTCAGGCCAAGTCGACTTGATGAACCCGAGGATGGCGGCAATGTCGCTGTCCGTCAGGATCTCGCCAAAGGCCGGCATGCCGGACGTCATGGAGACCCCCAGCTCATCCAGAACTGCCTGGCCACCCCGCCGGATGTAGTCCTTCAGCATGGCATCGTCATGGTGCCAGGTGTGGCCGGATGCGTCATGCGGCGGGGCAGGAAGAACGCCGTTTGCGTCAGCAACCTGCCAGTTGGGCTGACCTTCGAGTTGGGCGCCGTGGCACGCCGCGCAATGTTGGGCATAAAGCGCGGCCCCTCGCTGGGTCCGGGCCGAAATGCTGTAGCTCCATCCTGCCCAGATGGCGATGCAAACAAGCCCCACGGCAAGCAGCGATGCAGTTGCAAAGAAAAGGGCAGACGAACGGCTTCCAGTCATGTCCGCCAGATTGTGGAAATTCACACGCAGGTCAACATCAGGAAGTGGTCGGGGGTCTTGACCTTCCAGTGCTGGAAGCTCCCATCTGTTCAGGCATGAGAAGAACCAAGGAAGGTGTCATGCGTCTCCATCTCCCAAACATGAGCTGCGGCGGCTGCGCCCGCAGCGTCACTCGCGCCATCCAGTCGGTCGATGAGAATGCTGCAATCGTCATTGATCAGAACCGCCGTGAGGTCGAGCTGACCAGCGATCTGCCGCGCGAGCGCTTTGCGTCCGCCCTTGCTGCAGCAGGCTTCCCCGTGGTGCCGACGGCCAGCTAAGAGCCCTCGATATTTCGCCGCCCGGTGGGGCACCCCCTCTGCCGGGCGGCGGTTGAGACGAAACCGGTACAGATCCACCCCTGATGCATGGCGCGGCACAGACCGGCCTTGCTCAAGTAAACCCCAGCGTTGCTGCTGCCAGAACAAGGTAGCGGCCAATTTTCGCGACGCTGACAAGGAGCAGGAACACCCAGAAGGACTCGCGCAGCACTCCTGCAACGATTGTCAGCGGATCGCCGATGATCGGCGCCCAAGCCAGCAGCAGCGACCATCTGCCGTAGTGGCGATACCAGTTCTCCGCTCGCGCCAGGGCGGCCGGACTCACCGGGAACCAGCGTCGGGTATGCAGCCGTTCGATCCCTCGCCCGAGAAACCAGTTGGCCACGGAGCCCAGCACATTGCCGACGCTCGCCACGGCCAGCACCAACCATGGTGGGTGATCGGTCAGAAGAAGGCTGACAACCAGGAGCTCGGATTGCACGGGGAGCAGGGTCGCTGCAGTGAAGGCCGCCAGAAACAGGCCGGTGTAAACGGCAAGATCAATCATGATCCCCTATCAGGCACGCCGAGCCGTCCACTACCGATGCAGGGTCGTCGATGGAGAAGCCTTCCTCGATGTCGAAAGAGGTCGCCGTGCAACGCTCCGATACGTTCTTCCTCCTCGGAAGAGGTAACCACCGGATAACCATCCGCAAATCGACAAGGCGTCGGATGAGCCACGGACTAGCCTTGCTGTCAATCTTGAGCCTTTCCGCGTGACCCCAACCATGCGTTTCTGCGCATCCCTGGTTGGCAGGGTCACAGGAAGCGCCTTCCATCGTTCCTCTTCACTCAGGCAGCACGCTCGACTTCGATCGTCAGATGCGAGAGGTCGTGGATATGTGAAAGCTTGGTGCGATAAGCAGCAGGCTCCAGCGGCTCCCTGGACCGGATGGCGATGATCGCGCCATGGTGACCGGGGCCAAGCTGCCAGACATGCAGATCAGTCACCTGATCCGAGCCTGTTTCGAGGGCAGCGCGGATCTCGTCCGGTAGATCCTCATCCCCGGGCACATAATCGAGCAGGACCCGGCCCGTGTCGCGGATCAGCCCCCAGGACCAGCGGGCGATCACGACGGCGCCGACAATGCCCATCATCGGGTCAAGCCAGTTCCAACCATACAGGCTGCCAAGCGTCAGCGCTGCAATGGCCAGCACAGAGGTCAGAGCATCGGCCAGGACATGCAGGTAGGCGGCACGCAGATTGTTGTCGGTCGCGTGCTCATGATGGTGACCGTGATCATGGGGGTGATGGTGATGTTCATGGCTGTGACTGTGGCCATGGCCATGGTGGTGATGCGCGTGGTCGTCGCGCAGCAGCCAGGCGCAGATCAGATTGACGATCAGACCGATAACGGCCACGGAAATCGCCTGGCGGAAGCTGATTGCGACTGGGCTGTAGAACCGCATCAGGCTTTCCCACCCGATCAGCAGTGCGATCAGAGCAAGGACCACCGCACTCGCGAAACCTGCCAAGTCTCCCATCTTGCCGGTGCCGAAGGTGAAGCGTTCATTGCGGGCGTTGCGGCGGGCATAGCGATAGGCGAGTGCGGCGATCAGCATGGCTCCGGCATGGGTCGACATATGCCAGCCGTCGGCAATCAGCGCCATCGAGCCGAAGATGCTTCCGGCGGTGATCTCAACCACCATCATCGCGGCGGTGATGGCTATGACCAGCCACGTCCGGCGTTCGTTCCGCTCATGATTGTCGCCAAGATAAACGTGCTCGTGCGGGCTGGCCAGGCGCGAAGCGTTGATGTTCATTTGAGATAGGTCCTGATGATGTCGATCAATTCACCTGCGGCCTCTCCGCGCGCGGCATCCTCGTCCCGGTCTGGATTGGAAACATGCTCTCGGATGTGGTCCTCGATCAGCTCTGCCGTCAGGCCGCCGACCGCGCCGCGGATGGAAGCGACCAGGTTCAGGACCTCGCCGCAGGGCGCATCAGCCTCCAAGGATCGCTCGACGGCCTCAATCTGCCCCTTTAGGCGGCGGACACGGGCCAGAAGCTTCGCCTTGTGTTTTACTGTGTGAATCATAGAATAGGGGGATACGCTATCTCAGCAGAAGTACAAAGCTGTTTTCTGCGCTGGAGGAAGGCTTGGCGGTGCCGTCATGACGACTCTTATGAGAGCGCATGGCAGGTGTCCGGTGGACGATCCACTTGCGGGCACCGCCGGGTGCTTTCCTGCAATCAATGGCTTCAGCCGGTGGTTTTCACCTGTCTGTCACAGCCAGGTCGCCGGACTGCAACATAGGGGCGGTAACAGGCACGGTGAAAGGAAGCGACAAGACCGCTTCCTCGAATGTGGAAGAGAGATATGCTTGTCAACCGCCGCCACACCCTGGGCCTGTTCGGCGCCGCCGCCGGCTCATTGATCCTGCCGCGCCACCTCATGGCGCAGGCGCCGCGCCGATCCATCACCATCGCGGTCCAGAAGATTTCCAACAACAACACGCTCGATATCTGGAACGAGCAGTCGAACGTGGGCGAGCGGGTGTTCTTCCCGAACCTCTGGGAAGGGCTGATCACCCGCGACTGGATGGGCAACCAGGGCCCGCTGCCGGGCCTCGCGACCGAGTGGAAGCGGCTGGACGACAAGACCATCGAGCTGAAGCTGCGCCAGGGGGTCCGCTTCCACAATGGCGACGAACTGACCGCCGAGGACGTGGTCTTCTCCTTTTCGGACGAACGCGTCTTCGCAGGGACCGAGCCTGCGGGGGGCAAGACACTGTATGCCGACGACTTCAAGCCGCAGACAGCCAAGGAACTGCCCGCCAACGTTCCCGGTGTCGGTCGCCGCCTGTGGCCCGCACTGCGCGGCGTCGAGGCCGTGGACAAGTACACTGTCCGCTTCCACAACGCGACGCCCGATCTCACGCTGGAAGGCCGCCTCTATGCCTACGGCTCGCAGATCGCCAGCAAGCGGGCCTGGGACGAGGCCGCCACCTACGCCGAATGGGCCAACAAGCCCGTCACGACCGGTTCCTACATGGTCGAGGAATACCTGCCCGACGTCTCGCTGACGCTGGTTGCATTCGATGACCACTGGGCCGGCTGCCCGCCTCTGGAACGCATCCGCTATGTCGAGGTCCCCGAGGTCGCGAGCCGCGTGAACGGCCTGCTGTCGGGCGAATACGACTTCGCCTGCGACCTGCCGCCCGACCAGATCGACGCGGTCGCCAACGCCCCGGGGCTCGAGGTGCAAAGCTCGACCATCTGGAACCACCGCATCTCGGTCTTCAACACCCAGAACGAGATCATGGCCGATCCGCTGGTGCGCCGCGCCATGACCCATGCCATTGACCGCCAGGCCATTGTCGATGCGCTGTGGGCCGGCCAGACGGTGATCCCGGCGGGCATCCAGTTCGAAAGCTATGCCGCCGCGGACATGTTCATCGACGGCTGGACGGCGCCGGAATACAACCCCGACCTCGCGCGCGATTTGCTGAAACAGGCGGGCTACAAGGGCGATCCCATCCCCTATTTCCTGCTGAACAACTACTACACCAACCAGACCTCGACCGGGCAGGTCCTGACCGAGATGTGGCAGCAGGCCGGGCTGAACATCCAGATCCAGATGAAGGAGAACTGGTCCCAGATCTTCGGCGGCGAAGGAGAGCGGGGCGTGCGCGACTGGTCCGCCTCGAACAACATCAACGACCCGATCACGCCGATGGTGACGCAGTTCGGCCCGAACGGCCAGGCCCAGCAGAACAAGGAATGGACCAACGACGAACTGAACCAGCTTTCCGTCGTCCTGGAAACCTCGACCGACCACGCCACCCGCAAGAAGGCTTATGCCCGGATGCTGGAAATCGCCGAGCGCGAGGACCCGGTCTATACGGTGCTGCACCAGAACGCGGTCTTCACCGGCATGAAGTCCGAACTGAACTGGAAGGCCGCCCCTGCCTTCGCGATGGATTTCCGCGCGACCAACTGGAACGTCTGACCATCCGGTCGGGGCGAGCTCATGCGTTCGCCCCGCATCTTTTCCAAAAGACAGGAGGGCGGCGGATGTCGTTTGTCTCCATCCGCGACCTGAGGGTCGCATTCGACGGCGTGCAGGTGCTGCACGGCATCGACCTGGATATCGGCAGGGGCGAGGCTGTGGGCCTTGTCGGTGAAAGCGGCTGCGGCAAGTCTGTCACATGGCTGGCGGCACTGGGGCTGCTGCCTGGCAAGGCGCGTGTTTCAGGCTCGGTCCGCATCGACGGACAAGAACTGATCGGCGCAAGCGCGTCCGGGATCGAAGCCATTCGCGGCAATCGCATTGCGATGATCTTCCAGGATCCGTCGTCGTCCCTGAACCCCGTGCATCGCGTAGGTCGGCAGATTGCGGAAAGTCTGCGGCTGCATCGCGCTCTTGGCAAAGCTGCGGCGCGATTGGAAGCGATCCGTCTCCTCGACATGGTCGGCATTCCTTCGGCCGCGACCCGCATCGACCTTTATCCGCACGAATTTTCCGGCGGCCAGTGCCAGCGGGTGATGATCGCCATGGCACTGGCGGGCCAACCGGATATGCTGATCGCGGATGAACCGACGACTGCGCTGGATGCAACGATCCAGGCGCAGATCCTCGATCTTCTGTCGAGCATCCGGCAGGAGACGGGCATGGCGATGGTCTTCATCAGCCATGACCTTGGCGCAGTGTCTGCAGTATGCGACCGCGCGGCTGTCATGTATGCTGGCCGCATCGTCGAAAATAACGGCGTTGCACAGCTGTTTGAGACGCCGAAGCATCCCTATACGCGCGGTCTTTTCGATGCGATCCCCGATCTGGACGCGGACCGCCCCCGGCTGGTGCCCATCGAAGGCACCGTGCCAGACCCCAAGAACCTCCCGCAGGGCTGCGCCTTCGCGCCTCGCTGCCCGCAGGCGTCAAATTTTTGCGCGGCCTATGTCCCTGAACTGAAGCCGCAGCCCGGAGGCGGCCGCGTTGCCTGCTTCCATCCTGGCTTGAAGGCGGCGTGCGCCCCGGAACCGAAGGCGGTGGTCGCATGAACATCCTTCTGGAAGCGCGCGGCCTCGTCCAGCAATACACCACCGGCAAGTCGCTGTTCGGCAAGCCCGCGACAGTGCGCGCCGTGGACGGCATCGACCTGTCTGTGGCAGAGGGCGAAATCCTTGGAGTCGTCGGCGAATCCGGTTCCGGCAAGTCCACCCTGGGCCGGATGCTGCTTGGGCTGGAAACGCCTTATGCTGGCGAAGTCCTATATCAGGACCAACCCATGCCCCTGCCCCGGACCGAGCATTGGCGCCGCCTTCGCGCGCAGATGCAACTGATCTTCCAGGACCCGCTGGCCGCGCTGGATCGACGCATGACCATCGCCGCCCAGATCGCCGAGCCGCTGGAGATCCACGGCCTTGCGAAAGGCGCCGATCTGGCCGAGCGGACCTGGGCGCTGATGGCCCGCGTCGGCCTGCGCCGCGATCAGGCGGATCGTTATCCGCATGAACTGTCGGGCGGCCAGCGTCAGCGCGTGGTAATTGCCCGTGCATTGGCCACCAACCCCAGCTTCCTCGTCTGCGACGAACCGGTGTCGGCGCTGGATGTCTCGATCCAGGCGCAGGTGGTGAACATTTTGCGCGACCTGCAGGAACAGGACGGGCTGACGATGGTGTTCATCAGCCACGACCTGAAGGTGGTCCGCAACATCTGCGACCGGGTGGCGGTCATGTATCTGGGCCGGGTGGTCGAGGAAGCGCCCTCGGACCGCATCTTCGCCGACCCACGTCATCCCTATACGCAGGCGCTCGTCTCCTCGATCCCCAAGGCGAGGCAGGGATTGGAGGGCCGGATCATCCTGAAGGGCGAACCGCCGGACCCCGCCGCACGTCCCCAAGGCTGCGCCTTCCACCCCCGCTGTCGCTTTGCCGACGCGGCCTGTGCCGCACGGGTTCCCGCGCTTGAAGTCCACAATGGCCGGCTTGCCGCCTGCCTGAAGCTGCCCCGCGACCAGCGGAAGGCCGCCTGAGAGTTCCCATGCTTCGTTTCACACTCGCCAAGATCACACGGGCGGCGCTGACCATCCTTCTGGTCATGACCTTCGCCTTCGTCGTCCTGCGCCTGTCGGGCGACCCCGCGCAGGTGCTGCTGGGTCCCGACGCGCCGCAGGATGCGGTTGATGCCTTTCGCGAACGCTGGGGCCTGAACGATCCGCTGTGGCAGCAATACCTCGCCTATCTGGGACAGGTCCTGAACTTCGACTTCGGCATCTCGATGCGCGACCAGTCGCCCGCCATTGACCTGGTGCTGGAACGCGTGCCGGCCACGTTGGCCCTGACCATCCCCGCCCTGATCCTGAAGATCTGCATCGGCATTCCGGCGGGCGTCTATGCGGCGCTTCATCGGGAATCCATTGCCGACCGGGGCGTGATCATGATGTCGATCTTCGGCTTCACGATCCCGTCCTTCGTCCTGGCATTGGTGCTGGTGCTGGTCTTCGCGGTCACACTGGATTGGCTGCCCTCGGGCGGGCAGGACACGTGGCGCCACGCGATCCTGCCGATCGCCACGCTGTCCATCGGCGGCATCGGCATCCTCGCCCGCTTCTCGCGTTCAGCCATGATCGAGGTGCTGGGGCAGCCCTATATCCGAACCGCGATGGCCAAGGGCCTGCCCTGGCGCGAGGTCGTCTGGAAGCACGCGCTGCCCAACGCCGCGATCCCGATCATTACCTTGGTCGGCTTCATGGTCGGCGCGCTGATCGCGGGCGCGGTCGTTGTGGAAAGCATCTTCTCCTGGCCCGGCGTCGGGCGGCTGATCGTGGTGTCAGTCTCGAACCGCGACCTCGCGGTGGTGCAATGCCTGCTGCTGGTCATCGCTGCCTCGATGGTGGTGGCCAACCTGTGCGTCGACTTCGCCTATGGCCTGCTCGACCCCCGCCTGCGCCAGAAGCGCAGCCACTGAAGAGGGAAACCGATGGCCGATACTGCAATCGCCGCCCCCTCGCCGCGCCTGCTGACCCGCGCGCGGCTGAAGATGCCCTGGATGGTCTTCCTCGCCATCACTTGGATCGCGCTGATGGTGCTGACTGCCATCTTCGCCGACTGGCTGCGGCCCTACGAGGTCACGAAGATGGACCTGTCGGCGCGGCTGGCGCCGATGGGCACGCCCGGACACTGGCTCGGCACCGACGAGCTTGGCCGGGACGTGCTGTCGCGGCTGATCCAGTCGGTCCGCGTTTCGCTGGTCATCGCTTTCGGGGCGACGATCCTGTCCGCCGTCTTCGGCACCACGCTGGGCTTCCTGGCCGCGCAGTTCCGCGGCTGGGTCGAGCATCTGGTCATGGCCCTGGCGGATTTCCAGGCGGCGCTGCCCTTCATGATCATGTCTCTGGCGGTGCTGGCCTTCTTCGGCTCGTCGATGGTGCTGCTGGTCTGCCTGATGGGCTTCTATGGCTGGGAACGCTATGCCCGCATCGCCCGTGGGCTTGCCATCTCGGCCTCGGCGCAAGGCTATGCCTCAGCGGTCGTGCAGCTTGGGGCCAAGCCCTCGCGCGTCTACCTGCGGCACATCCTGCCCAATGTCGCCTCGACCTTGATCGTGACGATGACGCTGACCTTCCCGGAAATCATCCTGATGGAGTCCGGCCTCAGCTTCCTCGGCCTCGGGGTGCAGCCGCCCGAAAGCTCGCTGGGCAACATGGTCGGCTTCGGGCGCGAATACCTGACGCGGGCGCCTTGGATCATGCTCGCCCCCTCGATGGTGATCGTGATGACGACGCTGTCGATCTCGCTTCTAGGCGACTGGCTGCGCGACCGGCTGGACCCGACGATCCGTTAACCCATTCAAGGAAAGCATTGATATGTCACAGATCATGGCTCATCGCGGGGCCCGCAACCTCTGGGCCGAGAATTCGTGCCTCGGCTTCCGCGAGACCGCTCGCCACGGCTTTGACGGGATCGAGTTCGACCTGCACCTGACCGACGCGGGCGAGATCGTGGTGATTCACGACCCGACGCTGGACCGGACCACCAACGGCACGGGCCGCACCCGCGACCTGACCCCGGACAGCCGCAGCGCCCTGCGCCTGCGCGGCCCGGACGGGGCGCTGATCGACGAGGGCGTGCCCAGTCTGGAGGAGGTTCTGGAGATCCTCGCGCCCCACGCGGAAACGGACCTTTATGTCGAACTGAAATCCGACGAGAACGGCATCCCCTATCCGGGCTTGGTCGAGCGAACCGTCGAGACACTGCGCCGCTTCGGCCTGGCCGAACGGTCCGTCCTGCACAGCTTCGACATCGCGGTCGTCCGCCACATCCGCGCCATAGCACCAGACCTGCGCCGCCTCATCTCGGTCAACCGCACCTGGGCAGACCGGCAAGGCGGTATCGCGGCGTTCCTGCGAGAGGTCGATGATCTCGTGGACATCGTCGGCATCCACTACGAGCTGTTCGAAGCCGAGTTCGACCAGATCACCCGCCTGCGTCCGCTGAAGTCCTGTTCTGTCTGGACGATCAACGAGTCCGCCCTGATCCGCCGGTGGATCGAGCGCGAGCCGGGCTTCCTCGTGTCCGACAATCCCGTGTTGCTGCGTGAGCTGATGCAGGAAGGCGTTCCGGCATGAAAGAGTACAAGGCGATCCTCTTCGACTGCGACGGCGTGTTGATCGACAGCGAGCCTTTGGGCTGCGAGGCACTTGCACGAGCCGTCAGCGCATCAGGCCTGCCCATGACCCGCGACGAAGCGACCCGCATCTTCTCCGGCAACGCCGCGCAGGCGAGCATCGCCTGGATGCGGAATGCGGGCCTCGACGCGGCTGCCGTATTCGGCGAATCCGACCGCATCCTGTTCGAGATGTTCGACCGCGACATCCCACCTGTCCAGGGGATCGAGGCGGTGCTGTCCGGCTTTGACCTGCCGATGGCGGTCTGTTCGAACTCGGCGGTCCAGCGGTTGGACCGTTCCATTGCCCGTACTCCGCTGGCGGCGCGCTTCGGCTCCCACATCTATTCGGCCGAGCACGTCGCCGCGCCCAAGCCCGCACCGGACCTCGCCCTGTTCGCCTGCGAAAGGCTGGGCGTTGCGCCGGAACAGGCGATCTTCATCGATGACAACCCGCATGGCGTCCTCTGCGCTGCCGCGGCGGGCTGCCTCGCCGTGGGCTTCATCGGCCCATCCGAACACCGCCAAGGCCACGCACAGGTCCTTCACGATGCTGGTGCTGATCATGTCGTGCACGGCATGGCCGAATTCCGTGAGCTGCTTTCCCGCCTTCTTCTTCCCCTCGCTGCCTGAATTGGACGAACAATGACCGACCTTCCCCTGCTGGGCGCTGCCCTTCCCACATCTGCGCTGGAAACCATGCAGGACTTCATCCTGTCCGAGAACCGCGACCTCGAGTTGCAGGATTTCTTCGACATCGAGTTGCTGAACGGCGACTGGAAGCCCGTGGCCGACCGCGCCAAGGCCCTGCTATCCGGCTATACTGGGCGGCTTGGCATCCACGGACCCTTCTGGGGCCTCAGCATCGCCAGCCCCGATCCCGACATGCGGGCGCTGAACGCGCGCAAATACATGCAGGGGCTAGATGTCTGCGAATACTTGGGCGCCACGCAGATGGTGATCCATTCGCCCTATTCGACCTGGGACTTCAACAACCTCGACAACTTCCCCGACCGCTCGGCCTATGACCGCGTGGTAGAATGCTGCCACCTGACGATGGACCCGGTTGTCAAACGCGCCGAGGAGATCGGCGTGACGATGGTCGTCGAGAACATCCAGGACAAGGATCCCGACATCCGCCGCATCCTGGCGGACAGCTTCAATTCGCCCGCGATGGCAGTCTCGATCGACACCGGACACGCGCATTACGCCCATGGCTCCACTGGCGCCCCGCCCGTCGATTATTACGTCCGCCGCGCCGGCAACCGTCTGGAGCATATCCACCTGCAGGATGCCGACGGCCATGCCGACCGCCACTGGACCATCGGCGAGGGGACGATCTGCTGGCCCGCCGTTTTCCGCGCACTGGACGAGTTCACCTCGAAGCCGCGCCTGATCCTAGAGCTGCGCGACAAAGCGGGCATCCTGCCTTCGATCGAGTATCTGAAGAGGCTGGGGCTGGCGCGTTAAAAAACGGAGCGGTGATCCTAAGGAAACGGCTAATCATCGCTGAGTTTCGAATAGTAACCTTGGATTGCAAAATTAACGCAAACGTCGGCATTGTTCAGGCTATCGATTGTGATGGGCGGCGGGTCGCGCAACTGCTTTCCAACCTCTTGGCCATGTCATAACAAACGGAGCGCAGCACCCATCGCTCCGTATATCAGCTGGCGCGGCCAAGGGTTTTTCGGTCTGCAGGTTTCCAATGAAAGCTAAGCGATTGCCGAGGTGACTGGTTGCAGCACCCCTTTCGTCCCCCTCGTGGGCGGAGGAAAGGGCAAATAAAGCCATATCAGGAAAGCTGACAGAACCAAAGTCAGAGTCCCCCAAGCCTGCGATCACCATAAGTGTCGGGGCAGAACCGTATGCGCTGATCAGTACGCCGTGGAATATGCCTTCCCTGCCGTGGCTCTACCACGGGGTGCGGGGCCGGCCAGTGCGCCCCGAGAGGTCCCGAGATGTTCCTCGACCCGGAGATCGGAAGCTGCCTCAATGAGCGGAACGCGACATCGTTGATCGTGCTGCACGATGGCGCAGGGCTCCATGCTGACAGCACAGATTAGTCTGTTGCCTGGTCGGCACGGTCTCACCACTTTTCTGCGCAGTGGTTCATAGTCTTCATGAAGGAATTTCACGGCCACATCCGTTGACACCTTCCGTCCGTCAGAGGACTTTGCATCCAGATCAAGGTGCCGGGGAAAGCCTCGGGTAAAAGGGAATCCGGTGAGGCCATCGCCAAATCCGGAACTGCCCCCGCAACTGTAGGCGGAGAGCCTGTCGGAAAAGCCACTGGTGCCGAAGCCGCACCGGGAAGGCCAGACAAGGCGCAGACCCGCAAGTCAGGAAACCTGCCTTGAATCGATCACCTGTTCCGGCCGCGGTGGGCGCGTCGGGAGCGGCACATCCGCAAGGTGACATCGCCGCTTCACGACATGGGTCGTGGAGAGTCATTTGGTTTCACGGCTTGTCCACTCAAGCCGCTCAGAAGGCATGTCAGGATGAGAGAAGACCTCGCGTATTCTATCAAATGCATTCGTTTCGACGACAATTACCGTCCTTCCGATGGTACCCGTGCCACGACCAACTTCGCCAATCTGGCCCGGGGGAGCAGGCGCAAGGACAATCTGCGCAACGCCCTCACGATGATCAACAACCGCTTCAACGCTCTGGCCCACTGGGACAACCCGAACAGTGATCGTTACTCGGTCGAATTGGACATCATCTCAGCCGAAGTCACCATTGGCGACGGGAGTTGGATCAACGCTTTCCCGCTGATCGAGATTTTGAAACCAACGATCTATGATCAAAAGACCGGAAAGCGGATCTGTGGCATCGCAGGAAACAATTTCTCTTCATATGTGAGAGATTATGATTTCAGCATCAGGTTGCCGCAGCACAACAAAGGCCAACCTCAATTTGCCGCACCAGAAGACTTTGGCGTTCTGCATGGACAACTCTTCAAGTGCTTTTTGGCGTCTGCTGCCTACCGGGAGCATTTCGACAAACCGCCGGTTATCTGCCTGAGCGTTTCAGGGAGCAGGACCTATCACCGGACCGAGAACAAGCATCCTGTTTTGGGCGTCGAATACCATCAGGATGAGCTCTCGTTGACAGACCTGTATTTCGAACGAATGGGCTTGCAGGTTCGCTATTTCATGCCCGCGAACAGCGCCGCGCCTTTTGCCTTCTACTTCACCGGGGACCTGCTCAACGACTACTCCCCCCTCGAACTCATTGGCACGATCAGCACGATGGACACCTTCCAGAGGATCTACCGGCCCGAGATCTACAATGCCAACTCCCCGGCAGGACGGTGCTACCGGCCAAGCCTGACGCATCAGGACTATTCGTCGACCCGGATTGTCTACGACCGCGAAGAGCGCAGCCGGCTTGCTGTTCAGCAGGGACAATTCGCCGAAGAGCATTTTATCAAGCCGTACTGGAACATTCTTCAGCAATGGTCCGCCCGACACACCGTCGCCTGATCCACCGTAAAAAGGTCAATCTATCATGAACAAGTTGCTGCCCACATCGACCGCAGGAAGCCTGCCCAAACCCTCTTGGCTGGCAGAACCGGAAAAGCTCTGGTCGCCTTGGAAGCTGCACGGCGATGAACTGACCGAAGGCAAGCAGGATGCCCTGCGCGTGGTCCTGAGCGATCAGCAGCAGGCAGGCATCGACATTGTCAGCGATGGCGAACAAACCCGCCAGCATTTCGTGACCACCTTTATCGAGCATCTGGCTGGTGTCGATTTCCAGAAGCGCGAAACCGTCAGGATCCGCAACCGCTACGATGCCAGTGTCCCAACTGTCGTAGGCGCCGTGTCCCGCCAGAAGCCTGTCTTCGTGGAGGATGCGAGGTTCCTGCGCGGGCTGACCGACCGGCCCATCAAATGGGCGCTGCCGGGCCCGATGACCATGATCGACACGCTCTACGACGCCCATTACAAGAGCCGCGAGAAGTTGGCCTGGGAGTTCGCCAGGATCCTCAATGACGAGGCCAAGGAACTGGAGGCCGCGGGCGTCGACATCGTCCAGTTCGACGAGCCGGCCTTCAACGTCTTCTTCGACGAGGTGAACGATTGGGGCATCGCGACCCTTGAAAGGGCGGCCGAAGGGCTGCGCTGCGAGACCGTCGTTCACATCTGTTATGGCTACGGCATCAAGGCCAACACGGATTGGAAGAAAAGCCTGGGCGAGGAATGGCGGCAGTACGAGCAGGTGTTTCCCAGGCTGCAAAAATCCTTGATCGGCATGGTCTCGCTGGAATGCCAGCATTCCCGCGTTCCGATGGATCTGATCGAACTTCTGCGGGGCAAAAAGGTCATGGTTGGGACCATCGACGTGGCAACGGACGTAGTCGAGACGCCCGAAGAAGTCGCCGATGTTCTGCGCCAAGCCCTTCGGTTCGTGGATGCCGACAAGCTTTATCCTTGCACCAATTGTGGAATGGCGCCGCTGTCACGCCGCACAGCCCACGGCAAGCTGGCTGCTCTGAGCGCCGGCGCCGATATCGTTCGGCGCGAGCTTTCGGCCTGACATGTGTCCGCACGCGGGTCTGTCTGGCATCGGCGAGCGCTTCAATACGTCAGCCGCGGTGGGATTGGCTCGCGTGACCCGCGCGTGGCCGGTCTCCATCCAAGACGGCCCGTTTCGGTAAGGAAAGTCGTTATGGCCGACAATAAACTGCCTTAGTTTTTCTGACCGAGTTTGTTTACTCAAACCCGCCAGGTCTGAAACGGACACGGCTGCCTGCAGCTACGGGCAAGAAACTCTCCGTTTTCTTTGCTTTGCTTTCGACAGCAGAAGGGGCTCAAGCTGTCGATAAAGACAGTTCAGCAAAGCAGACATATGCATCTATAAGGGTTTATCGCATTCGAGAGATCGCGATGCAGTAACCGGTAAGGGTAGGAACTCTGCCCTCTTTTATAGGTGTTTTATGCATAAGACGCTTCGCATTTTGGCGGCCGCAGCGGCTGTCTCCTTCAGTGTCGCGGCCACTGCTCAGGCCGCGACAGTGACGTATACCAATACCGATCCCACGCCGAAGGCACAGCTGACGATCGACGACGCGGCAGCGCCCAACACGCTGCGCTTCAGCCTGTCGACCTTGCTCGGCACTGCGGATTATCTGGGCCTTGGCTTCAACTTCGATGGCCTGCTGACCCAGGCAAGCCTGAAGCTGGTCAGTGCCACCCGACTGGACGGAACGGCCATCACACCGGCACTCGAGCTGTTCGGAGACGGCAGCACCCAAGTGAGCGACTGTGGGCCCGGCTGCAACTTCAATGGTAGCGGAAGCGCCTCGCTGTTTGACTACATTGTCCGTATCGGCAGCAACGGTGGCAATGCCAACAACTATGTCGCTTCCGTGGTGTTCGACATCACCACGACAGCTGACCTCGGCGATCTTAGCCAGTTGGCCTTCCGCGCTCAGTCGAC
>NZ_NWMQ01000047.1:0-22127 GCF_002901215.1 Paracoccus sp. SY
AAGAGTTGTTCAGGCCGGACTATCGAGGCAGGCTTGAACATTGAAGAAGCCGATCCTCGATATGCCGGAACCTTGGTGTACCTGGCCTATGGGAAGGGCCAGCATATCAACGAAGCCGTCTTTTCGCTGCTGACAGCCGCCCATTTCGAACCCTTCGGCACCGGCCGTATCCGCTATGTGGTCTATACCGACCATCCCGAAGCTTTCGCAGCCCTTGCGGGGGTAAACGTGCTGCGGATCGACGAGGACAAGCTGGATGCCTGGCTTGAGGGGAGCAGTTACAAACACCGCCGCAAGCTGATGGTCATCATCGAGGCGCTGGAACGATACAGGGGCAAGCTGGCATTCGTCGATACGGATACCTGCTTTCAGCGTTCGCCCATGCTGCTGTTTGACCGCATCGGCCCCGGGCGCAGTTGCCTGCATGTTGCAGAGAAAAATCTTCGGCTGGCCTCGGACCGCATCACGCGGAAGATACGGGACGGGATCCGCAACCATCCGTTCACATGGAGCGACGGCACAAGGGCGGTTCTGCACAATCACAGCAAGATGTGGAATTCGGGCATTACCGGCTTTCACTACAGTGATATCGGCGTCCTTTATGAAAGTCTTCGCCTTTGCGACCATCTCTGGACGCAAACCCGGGTCCATACCTGCGAACAGTTGGCGGTCGGCATGGCTGCCGAACGGACAACCACGATCTTTTCCGCATGGGACATTGTCTTTCACTACTGGCCCAAAACCCTGAAGCTGCCGTTCCAGGATCGTCTGGAAAGCGTGCTTCCGCCAATTCTGGCATTGCAACCGCATCTGCGCCCAAAGGCGGCATATGATGCCCGGCTGAAGGTGACACCCGTGCAATGGCTGCGGCAAAAGGCCAGATACCTTGTGGTGCATGTCGGACAGCCAGCTTATGCGGGCCTGAAGTCCCTGAAGCAGAAGCGCGGCTGATAGGCTGCGGGATGCGTGCGGATATCGCGTTAACCGGCCACAGGCCCGGCTAAGGTCTGAGAGGCAAGGCAAAACCTAGCCGATCGTGCCTTCCAACCCCAGGGCGTTGCACAGCGACCGGAAGCGCGCCTCGGCCACCTCGCCCATCAGCTTGCGGCCGGTGGGGGTCAGATGCAGGCGCAGTTCCCAGTCCGTCAGGGTCAGCTTGCCCGCATCAGCCGGATCGTCAAGCGCCAGCATCGCCCCGAAGCGCATCGCCTTGCCCAGGATCTCGGCGTCGCGGATCTCGGCGTCCGACAGCAGCTTGAACAGCGGCGCCATGGGCGAACCGGCACGGCTGTTCTTGTAGCGGTGCAGCAAGGCCAGGCCCAGGAAGACCCGCTCGGGATGGCTCAGCGCGGCCATGTTGGCTCGGGTCACATTGTCGAAGCAGGCCTCGGCCCGGTAATCGGGATGGGCGCGCCAGCTTGTGTCGTGCAGCAGGCAGGCGGCGCGGATCAGGCGGTCGCGTTCCGGGGAAATGTCGCGGAACAGCGGTTGCAGGAAGTGATACAGCTTCTTGCCCGATCCCGGCATCCGCGCCATCTGGCGTTCGGTGAACCGCGCGGCCTCGATCAGGGGGTCGCGCTTGCGCAGGTTGTCCGGCATCTGTTCGTAGAGCAGCCCTTCGCGGATGCCATAGCTGGATATGGCCAGTTCTGCCGGCGCGAAGATTTCGGTCAGTTGCGCCAGCACTTGGGCAGCCAAGGGCACAAGTTCGATCCGCGACGATGACAGCCCGGTCCGCGCCTTGAGGTCAGCCAGGTCATTATCCGCAATCCAGGCGACAGTATCGGCCACAGCCTGGGGCGTCATGCGGTATTCGTGCAGGACGGTCATAGGATAGCCCACGCGTTCCATGTCCAACCGGGCAATGGCCCGCCAGCTGCCGCCGACCAGATAGATGCGTTCGTGATGGGTGCCCATCGTCCGGGCCAGGTCGGCCACGGTCTTCCTGATGTGCTTGCGCAGCCCGTCCTTGCCGCCGGGCACCTGTTGCAGGCGGAAGGGACCAAGCTGCGACGACACGCGCTTGCCAACCTGTCCGTCCGCCACCTCGGCCAGTTCCATCGAGTTGCCGCCGATGTCGCAGACCAGCCCGCGCGCGTCGGGCCAGCCCAGCAGCACGCCTTGCGCCGAAAGGCGGGCCTCCTCCTCGCCGTCGATGACATACATCTTGATGCCGGTCTCGCGTTCGACGCGGGCCTGGAATTCTGGACCGTCGGCGGCCTCGCGCACGGCGGCGGTGGCCACGCAGGTCAGCGGGTCGATGTCCATGCCCTTGGCAAGCGCGGCAAAGCGTTGCATGGCGGCAAAGCCGCGTTCGACGCCGTCGGGGTTCAGCCGGCCGGTCTGGGCCATCTTGGCGCCCAGTCCCGCCATGACCTTTTCGTTGTAGAAATAGGCGGGCGACCGCGCCGCGCCGTCGAAGACCACCATGCGGATCGAGTTCGACCCCACATCGACCACGCCCACGCGCGACAAGGCCCGCTTGGGCAGGGTCGCGAACATCTTGCCGAAAGGCTCGACCTTCTTGCCGGTCGTCGTCCGCACGCCGTTCATCCGCGTCTCCTGCTTGGCCCGCATCGCGCCGTTAATGACTTGCCCTTCCCGGCACGTCAATCATTCGAGTGGGTCAGTGCCGGAACGTCCCCGGCACCTGCCGTGCCCCGCCCGGACAGCGAGGGATGGTCCATGAAGAAGCGGTGACAGTTGAACAGGTCGTCGCGCCCTTCGGGAAGATAGCGCACGAACCGCCCATCGGGTTGCAAAAGCCAGCTTTGCGCCTCGTCCGCCATGTTGGCGGCCATGATCTGGCTGACGATCTGCGCCTTGACGGTGTCGTTCACGCATTCGACCAGGGTTTCGACCCGGCGGTTCAGGTTGCGGTCCATCCAGTCGGCCGAGCTGATGAAGACCCGCGCCCGCTTCGACGGCAGGCCATAGCCGTTGCCGAAGCAGACGATGCGCGAATGTTCCAGATAGCGGCCGACGATCGACTTGACGCGGATGTTGTCCGACAGGCCGCGGATGCCGGGCCTGAGGCCGCAGATGCCGCGCACGACCAGGCTGATCCTGACGCCAGCGGCGCTTGCCGCATAAAGCGCGTCGATCACGTCCCTTTCGATCAACGAGTTCATCTTGGCCCAGATCGCGGCCGGGCGGCCTTGCCGGGCCAGTTCCGCCTCGCGCGAGATCAGGGACAGCAGGCGGTCCTTGAGGTCGATCGGAGAGACCGAGATGTTTTCCAGCCCCGCAGGCTGCACATAGCCCGACAGATAGTTGAACAGCTTGGTCGCGTCCCGCCCCAGCGCCGGATCGCAGGTGAACAGCGACAGGTCGGTATAGATCCGCGCCGTGATCGGGTGATAGTTGCCGGTCCCATAATGGGTATAGGTGACCAGGTTGTCGCCTTCCCGCCGGACGACCGTGCTGATCTTGGCATGGGTCTTGTAGTTGATGAAGCCATAGACGACATGCGCGCCCGCCCGTTCCAGCCTGCGCGACTGGCGGATATTGGCGGCCTCGTCGAAGCGGGCCTTCAGTTCCACCAGGGCCGTGACCGACTTGCCGGATTCGGCGGCCTCGCACAGGGCATCGACGATGGGGCTGTCGCGGCTGGTGCGATAAAGCGTCTGCTTGATCGCCAGCACGTTCGGATCCCGCGCCGCCTGGGCCAGGAAGCGCACCACCATGTCGAAGGTCTCATAGGGGTGGTGCAGCAGCATGTCCTTTTGCTTGATGGCGGCGAACATGTCGCCGTCATGGTCCTGCACCCGTTCGGGAACGCGCGGCGTGAAGGCGGGCCACAGCAGGTCGCGGCGCGAATCCAGCACCAGTTCGGACAGGTCGGCCACGCCCAGAAGCCCCTCGACCTCGATCACCTCGTCGGGGCCGACCTCAAGCTCGTCCATGATCAGGCGGCGCAGGCGGTCGGGCGCGCCGCGCGTGATCTTCAGCCGGATCACGCTGCCCCGGCGGCGGCGCTTCAGCGCGGTCTCGAACTCGCGGACCAGATCCTCGGCTTCCTCCTCGACCTCGAGGTCGCTGTCGCGCAGCACGCGGAAGGCGCAATGGCCGGTGTCGCGATAGCCGGGGAA
Organism: Paracoccus sp. SY; assembly: GCF_002901215.1. Lineage (NCBI taxonomy): Bacteria > Pseudomonadati > Pseudomonadota > Alphaproteobacteria > Rhodobacterales > Paracoccaceae > Paracoccus > Paracoccus sp. SY. The sequence goes on from NZ_NWMQ01000047.1 coordinate 4,092, forward strand.
CAGGCTGGACAGGTGCATCAGCAGCAGATCCTCCAGCTTGAAGAACCGTTCCCCGCCCGGAAGGGGGATGAAGCGGTTCAACTGCGCAGGGATCGGCAGCAGCGCCTGCATCTGCCGCCCGTCGGTTTCCCGCGCCAGTTCCAGCGCCAGCGAGAAGCCCGCATTGGGGATGAAGGGAAACGGATGCGCCGGGTCGATGGCCAGCGGCGACAGGACCGGAAAGACCTTGCGCTCGAAGTAATCGTGCAGGAACTCCTCCTCGGCGCGGGTCAGGCGGGACCGGGACAGGATGACGATGCCCGCCTCCTCCATCTCGCGGCGGATGCGGTTCCAGACGCCCTGCTGCGCGCCCATCAGGCGGCGGGCATCGGCGTTGATGACCGCAAGCTGCTCGGCCGGGGTCATGCCGTCGTCGGACGGTGTGGCATTGCCCTCGCGCACCAGTTCGCGCAGGCCCGCCACGCGCACGGTATAGAATTCGTCCAGGTTGGTCGCGCTGATCGACACGAAGCGCAGCCGTTCCAGAAGCGGCACGCGGGGGTTTCGCGCCTCGTCCAAGACGCGCCAGTTGAAGGACAGCCAGCTGACTTCGCGGTTGAAGAAGCGCGACCCGTTCTGGGGCACCCCGTCAGGCAGGTCCTGGGGTGCGGGAAAGGGCGTCCGAAGGAAATCTGCTTGTGTCATGGTCCTGACCTTGGGGGCGGAGAGTCACATATCCTCTGCGGATAGACCGTTCAGCAACTCGGCTGCAATGCGCCGCGTGATCGGCCGCTTGTCGGCCATGGCGGCGCGGTCCATCGCGGCGACAAGCCGGCGGGCAAGGCCGAGGTCGCGCGGCATGTGCAGGACCAGCCAGTCGATCAGGTCGGCGGGAACGGCCTGCTGGCGATCCGCGAACAGCTTGACCAGCACGGCGGCCAGCAGGGATTCGTCGGGGGGCATCAGGCGCACCTGCGGCATCGCGTCCATGCGGCTTCGCAGGTCGGGCAGGACAAGGCCCCAGTCGCGCGGCGGCGTGCGCGCCGTCAGCAGCAGCAGGCAATCGCGCGGCGCGCACAGGTTCCACAGGTGGAACAGCGCCTGTTCCGCCCCCGCCGCCCGGCCGGCGCGGTCCGCATCCTCGATCACCAGGGCGCCCCCTTCGGTGGCAAGCCCGTCTGCCGCATCGGGCCGCAGGGCGGCGGCCTTCATGCGGCGGGCGCCGTTCTCGGCCGCCCAGAAGGCCGCAAGATGCGATTTGCCCGCCCCTTCCGGGCCGATCAGAAGCATCCGCCCCTGCGGCCAGTCCTGGGGCGCGTCAAGAACGGCAAGCGCGTTGCTGTTCGCCGGCGCGGGCAGGAAATCCGCGCGCGAATGGGCGGGCGGAGTCGTCAGGTCCAGTGTCAATTGCCGGGACGCTGCGGACATCATTCCGCTTCTGAATGCCTGCGGGCGATTTCCTCGCGCATCATCTCGATCTGGCCTTGGGCGCGGTTCTGGTCGGCGCGGATGCGCGCCTCGCGGATGGTGTTGGCGACGGTGCCCTGGGGCACGATCTCGACCAGCATGGGCTGGCCCGGATCGGGGGGCAGCGCCTGACCGGTGAACAGCGCGCTGTCCTGATACCGCTGCGTCAGGAACCGCCCGATCACCCCCAAGGCTGCGGCCAGCGGCACCGCCATGACCATGCCGACAAATCCGAACAGCGCGCCGAAGACCGACAAGGCCAGCAGCAGCCAGACGGGGTGCAGCCCGACATGGTGGCCGACGATCTTGGGCTGCAGGTAATTGCCCTCGACCACCTGGCCGATGGCGAAGATCGCGATCACAAGCCCGATCCACAGGGGATCCCCCCAAAAGCTGAACAGCGCGACCCCGATGGCGGTGGCCCCGCCGATCAGCACGCCGACATAGGGGATGAAGGACAGAAGCGCCGCCATGATGCCGATGAAGAAGCCGAAGGGCAGGCCCACGATCATCAGCCCGAAGGCGTACCATGTGCCCAGGATCAGCATGACCAGCCCCTGCCCCCGGACGAAGCCGGACAGCGCCTCGTCGATTTCCCGCGCGATGCGGCGCAGCGTGGGGGCATGTTCGCGCGGCAGCAGCGTGTCCACCCGGTCCACCAGGTGATCCCAGTCCAGCAGCAGATAGAAGGCCACGACCGGCACGATCACCAAGATCGCGATGGCGCTGATGATGCCCCCGACCGACGACAAGAGCCGCGACGCCACCGTGCCCATCTGTTCGCCCATGGCCGCGCCCAGGTCGGTCAGCGCGGTGCCGATGCTGCCGTCCGCGGGCAGAAGTTCGGGAAAGCGGGCGGACAGGAACAGGCGTCCCTGTTCGATCATGGCGGGCGCGGTCTCGATCAGCGACGTCGCCTGGCGCAGCATGACCGGCACGATCAGCAGGACGACCGCCGCGAAGGCCAGAACGGCGCCGACGGTGATGACCACCACCGACATCACCCGCGACAGGCCCGCGCGTTCCAGCCGGTCGGCCACCGGGTCCAGCAGATAGGCCACGCCCGCGCCCAGGATGAAGGGCAGGATCGCCTGGCCCAGCAGCCACATCGCCAGCAACAGCGCCACCGCCGCAACGCCCCACCACATCAGCTGCTTGTGTATCGGTATGCGCATGGCCGTGTCCTGATGCGAGTGTCGCGTGGAATGTGACCGCGACGCGCGGCAGTTGCAAGCGGGCGGTTCTTGGCAAGGCAGGACCGATCCGCTAGGGCTTTGCGCCGTATACGCTCAAAGGATCCTGCCCATGCGTTTGTCGCGCTATTTCCTGCCGGTGCTGAAGGAAGACCCGAAAGAGGCGCAGATCGTCAGCCACCGGCTGATGCTGCGCGCCGGGATGATCAAGCAGCAGGCGGCAGGCATCTATTCCTGGCTGCCGCTGGGCTTCAAGGTCCTGCGCCGGATCGAGCAGATCGTGCACGAGGAGCAGAGCCGCGCGGGCCATATCCCCCTGCTGATGCCGACGCTGCAGCCCGCCGACCTGTGGCGCGAAAGCGGCCGCTACGACGATTACGGCGAGGAGATGCTGCGCATCAAGGACCGCCACAAGCGCGACCTGCTGTATGGTCCCACGAACGAGGAGATGATCACCGACATCTTCCGGTCCCATGTGAACAGCTACAAGGACCTTCCGCTGACGCTGTATCACGTCCAGTGGAAGTTCCGCGACGAGATCCGCCCCCGCTTCGGCGTGATGCGCGGGCGCGAGTTCCTGATGAAGGACGGCTACAACTTCGACCTGACGCGGGAAGCCGCGCTGCACGCCTATAACCGGCACCTGGTCAGCTATCTGCGGACCTATGAACGGATGGGGTTGCAGGCGATCCCGATGCGCGCGGACGGGGGGCCGATCGGCGGGGATTACACCCATGAATTCCTGGTGCTGGCGGAAACCGGGGAATCCGAGGTCTTCTATGACAGCCAGATCACCGACCTGACCTTCGGCGACCGGCAGATCGACTATGACAGCGTCGAACAGTGCCAGGCCGTGCTGGAGGAGTTCACCAGCCGTTACGCCCGCACCGACGAGACGCATGACGAGGCGATCTTCGCCCAGGTCCCCGAGGAACGCAGGCGAACCGCGCGCGGGATCGAGGTCGGCCAGATCTTCTATTTCGGCACCAAGTATTCCGAGGCCATGGGCGCCACCGTGGTCGGCCCCGACGGGCAGCGCGTGCCGGTGGAAATGGGCAGCCACGGCATCGGCGTGTCCCGCCTGCTGGGCGCCATCATCGAGGCCAACCACGACGACAAGGGCATCATCTGGCCCGAGGGCGTGACCCCCTTCCATGTCGGCATCGTCAACCTGAAACAGGGCGACAATTCCACCGACGCCGCCTGCGACGCGATCTATGCCGAATTGCAGGCGCGGGGTCTGGATCCGCTTTATGACGACCGGGACGACCGGGCGGGGGCCAAGTTCGCCACCATGGACCTGATCGGCCTGCCCTGGCGGATCACGGTGGGGCCGCGTGGCCTGGCCGCGAACAAGGTGGAACTGACCAACCGCCGCACCGGCGCGACCGAGGAAATGTCGCCCAAGGACGCAATCGCCCGGCTGGAACAGGTCTATGCCCCCGTGCTGGGCCTGAAGGTGCAGGACCGGTGATCGGCATCCTGCGGCTGGCGGTGGCGGTCTGCGTCGCCATCGTCCTGTCGCAGTTTCCGGCCTTTTCGGACCAATATGTCCAGCGGCTTGGCGGTCAGGTCGATGCCCTTTCCCGTGTCGCCGCCGAATTCGACGCAAGCGCCCAGGGCGCGGGCCTGACGCGGGAACGGGCGCTTGCGGATCTGTCAGGCAGCGCCTTTCGCGACGCCCACCAGTCGAACATGCGCGATGTCTTCGCCCGCCTGGATCGCGCGCGGCAGGATCTGGAACTGCTGCGCCTTGCGGGGCCGCTGGAACGGATGCTGCTGCCCCACCGGATCCGCGACGGGGAAACCCTGGCCGCCACCTGGGGCGATTTCCGCCCCGCCGTTCCCGTGACGGTTGCGGGCCTGTGGGCTGCGGGGATCGGTCTGGTCCTGGGCTGGCTGCTGGCGGGTCTCGCCGGGCGCGTCTTCCGGCGCCCCCAGGATCGGCTGGGTTGGCGTTGACCATGCGTCACCAGCCTGAAAAGGCAAGGATTGTTGATAATATCCTGCTTTTCTTTTGAACAGGGCGCTTCTAACGTGCGGCGCAGGACATTGTTCCAACTGGGAGACAATCAATGAAAAAACTTCTTCTGGCCACCGCTGCCGGTGCCCTTCTGGCCGGTGCGGCCTCTGCCGAAGAAATCAAGCTTGGCATGTCGCTGGGCTTTACCGGACCGCTGGAATCCATGGCGCCGGGCATGGCGGCGGGGGCCGAACTGGCCATGAAAGAGGTCACCGATTCCGGCCTGCTTCTGGACGGATCGACCGTTGTGCCCGTGCAGGGCGATTCGACCTGCATCGACGCCGCCGCAGCCACCGCGACCGTTGAACGCCTGATCACCGCCGAAGGGGTCAAGGGGATCGTCGGCGGCATGTGCTCGGGCGAGGCGATCGCATCGCTGCAGAACGTGGCCGTGCCGAATGGCGTGGTGATGATCTCGCCGTCGGCGACCTCGCCCGCGCTGTCCACGATCGAGGATAACGGGTTGTTCTTCCGCACCTCGCCGTCCGACGCCCGCCAGGGCGAAGTGATGGCCGAGATCATGATCGAGAAGGGCATCCAGAACGCCGCCGTCACCTATACCAACAACGACTATGGCAAGGGCCTGGCGGATGCCTTCGCGGCGGCCTTCCAGGAAAAGGGCGGCACCGTGACGGTGAACAGCGCCCATGACGACGGCAAGGCCGACTATTCGGCCGAGGTCGCGGCGCTTGCCGCGGCGGGCGGCGATGCGCTTGTCGTCGCGGGCTATGTGGACCAGGGCGGTTCGGGCGTGGTGCGCGCGGCGCTGGATACCGGCGCCTTCGACACCTTCGTCTTCCCCGACGGCATGGTCGGTCAGGCCCTGGTTGACAACTTCGGGTCGGAAATCGACGGCAGCTTCGGCCAGAACCCCGCGGCCGAGGGCGAGGGCCGCGAGAAGTTCCTGGAAATGGCCAAGGCCGCAGGCTTCGACGGCACCAGCGCCTATTCGGCCGAGGCTTATGACGCCGCCGCGCTGATGCTGCTGTCCATGGCCGCCGCCAAGTCCAGCGATCCCAATGTCTGGAAGAACAACGTCATGGATGTCGCCAACGAGCCGGGCGAGAAGATCCTGCCGGGCGAACTGGCCAAGGGCATCGAGATCCTGAACGGCGGCGGCGACATCGACTATGTCGGCGCCTCCTCCATCGAGATGGTGGGCGCGGGCGAAACCGCCGGCGTCTATCGCGAGATCGCCATCGAGAACGGCGAATTGGCCGTTATCGGCTATCGCTGAGGCATCAGGAATGCTCCGGCCCGGCAGCCACGCGGTTGCCGGGCCATTTTTCATGACAAGAGCCGCAGAATGCGGTCACACTTCACCAATGGCGTGAAGACGGGGTAAACGAATGATCAGGGTCGAAGACCTACACCGGCATTTCGGGGGCTTCCGCGCCGTCGATGGCGCCAGCCTGACCATCGAGACGGGGTCCATCACCGGGCTGATCGGACCGAACGGCGCGGGCAAGTCCACGCTGTTCAACGTGATCGCGGGCGTGCTGCCGCCGACATCGGGCCGCGTCTTCATGGATGGCGAGGATATCACCGGCCTGCCGCCGCACGCCTTGTTCCACAAGGGCCTGCTGCGCACCTTCCAGCTTGCGCATGAGTTCAGTTCCATGACCGTGCGCGAGAACCTGATGATGGTGCCGGGCGCGCAATCGGGCGAGACGATCTGGAAGACCTGGTTCCAGCGCGGCCGGATCGAGCGCGAGGAAGCCGCCCTGCGTAAGAAGGCCGACGAGGTTCTGGACTTTCTGACCATCCGCCACCTGACCCATGAAAAGGCCGGCAACCTGTCGGGCGGGCAGAAGAAGCTTCTGGAACTGGGCCGCACCATGATGGTGGATGCCAAGGTGGTCTTCCTGGACGAGGTCGGCGCGGGCGTGAACCGGACGCTGCTGATGACCATCGCCGACGCGATCATCCGGCTGAACAGGGAACGCGGCTATACCTTCTGCGTGATCGAACACGACATGGATTTCATCGGCAAGCTGTGCGACCCGGTGATCGTCATGGCCGAAGGCAAGGTGCTGGCCAAGGGAAGCGCCTCCGACATCATGCAGAACGAGGCCGTGATCGAGGCCTATCTGGGCACGGGCCTCAAGAACAAGGACATGGTGGGCGCATGAGCGATCTGGACGCAGCCTTCGGCAATCGCGGCAACCGCGACTCTTCGATCGTGAACCTGCACGGCCGGGGCACCATCGATGGCACCCGCCCTTCGGGCCCGGTCGGGCCGGGCCATGCCGGCGATCCCTTCCTGATCGGCGAAGGCATGACCGGCGGATACGGCAAGGGCGCCGACATCCTGCACGATTGCACGATTTCCGTGGAACAGGGCCAGATCGCCGTGATCGTCGGCCCGAACGGCGCGGGCAAGTCCACTGCCATGAAGGCGATCTTCGGGATGCTGAACCTGCGCAAGGGCAGCGTCCGGCTGAACGGGCGCGACATCACCGCGCTGAACCCCCAGGACCGGGTCAAGGCGGGCATGGGCTTCGTGCCGCAGGTCAACAACATCTTCCCGTCCATGACGGTCGAGGAGAACCTGGAAATGGGCGCCTTCATCCGCAAGGACGACATCCGCCGCACGATGGAGCAGGTCTATGAGCTGTTCCCGGCCGTCGCCGCCAAGCGACGCCAGGCCGCGGGCGAACTCTCGGGCGGGCAGCGCCAGCAGGTGGCCGTGGGCCGCGCGCTGATGACGCAGCCCTCCGTCCTGATGCTGGACGAACCCACTGCGGGTGTCAGCCCCATCGTCATGGACGAATTGTTCGACCGCATCATCGCCATCGCGCGCGGCGGGTTGCCGGTGCTGATGGTCGAACAGAACGCCAAGCAGGCGATGATGATCGCCGACAAGGCCTATGTGCTGGTCCAGGGCGCGAATGCCCATACCGGCACCGGCCACGAGTTGATGCAGAACGACGAGGTGCGCCGCACCTTCCTGGGGGGCTGAGCCTTGGATATCCTCAACGCCCTTGTGGCCTTTCTGAACTTCGTCTTCATCCCCGCCGCCGCCTATGGCGCGCAGCTTGCGCTTGGCGCGCTTGGGGTGACGCTGATCTATGGCATCCTGCGGTTCTCGAACTTCGCCCATGGCGACACCATGGCCTTCGGCACCGCCATCACCATCCTGACGACCTGGGGCCTGCAATCGCTTGGCGTCTCGCTCGGGCCGCTGCCGACCGCGCTTCTGGCCCTGCCGGTGGGGATCGCCGCCACCGCGCTGCTGGTGCTGGGCACGGACCGCGTGGTCTATCGCTTTTATCGCGCGCAGAAGGCGGCGCCGATCATCTTCGTCATGGCCTCGGTCGGCGTGATGTTCATCATGAACGGCCTGACGCGGCTTATCATCGGCGTGGACGACCAGCGGTTCGACGACGGCGCGCGCTTCATCATCAACGTGCGCGACTTCCGCGAATGGACCGGCCTGGCCGAGGGTCTGGCCCTGCGGTCCACGCAGGTGCTGACGCTGGTGGTGACGGCGATCGTCTGCGCCGCGCTGTTCTGGTTCCTGAACCGGACCAAGAAGGGCAAGGCCATGCGCGCCTATTCCGACAACGAGGATCTGGCGCTGCTGTCGGGCATCGACCCCGAACGCGTCGTGCGCATGACCTGGATCATTGCCGCTGCGCTGATCACCATCGCCGGGGTGCTGTATGGGCTGGACAAGTCGTTCCGCCCCTTCAATTATTTCCAGCTTCTGCTGCCGATCTTCGCCGCTGCCATCGTCGGCGGCCTGGGCAGCCCGCTTGGCGCCATCGCGGGCGGCTTCCTGGTCGCCTTCTCGGAAGTCGCCGTCACCTATCCTTGGGTCAAGGTCGCGGGCTATCTGGCCCCCGGTTGGGAACCGGCCGGATTGCTTCAGCTTCTGGGCACCGAATACAAGTTCGCCGTCAGCTTCGTCATCCTGATCGTGGTCCTGCTGTTCCGCCCGACCGGGCTGTTCCGCGGCAAGTCGGTGTAGGGGAGATCCAGTCATGTCATCCAACCGTCAAGCCGCCCAAGCCAGCCCCTGGCGCGCGCCCATCCTGTTCGCGATCCTTGCCATCCTGTTCGTGCTGGAAGGTACGGTCAGGAACGGCATGTTCTCGGGGTCGTGGAACACCTCGCTGGCGATCCTGAACATGGGCCTGATCTCGGCGATCACGGCTTTGGGCGTGAACATGCAATGGGGCTATGCCGGGCTGTTCAACGCCGGCGTCGTGGGCTTCCTGGCGCTTGGCGGCCTGGCCCCGGTGCTGGTCTCGCTGCCCCCGGTCGAAGGCGCCTGGGCCGCGGGCGGACCGCGCCTGATCCTGGCGCTGCTGGTGGGCCTGGGCACGCTGGCCCTGGCGAAGATCGCCTATACCCGCACCCGGCGCGGCTGGATCATGGTCCTTGTCCTGGTCGCGGGCTTTGTCGCCTATCGCTGGCTGTTCGACCCCGCCGTCACCGCGATCGAGGCGAATGACAGCGCACGGACCGGCAATATCGGCGGCCTCGGCCTGCCGATCCTGCTGTCCTGGCTGGTGGGCGGGGCCTTCGCGGCGGCTGCCGCCTGGGCGGTGGGCAAGGTCGCGCTTGGGCTGCGGTCGGATTACCTGGCCATCGCGACCCTGGGCATCGGCGAGATCATCGTGGCGGTCCTGCGCAACGAGGATTGGCTGGCGCGCGGCGTCAAGAACGTCGCGGCCATCCCCCGGCCCGTGCCTTACGAAACCGACCTGCAGCAGAACCCGGCCTTTGCCGAATTCGCCGCAAGCTGGGGCTTCGGCGTGGCAGAGGCTTCGGGCATCTGGGTCAAGCTGTGCTACATGTCGCTGTTCCTGGTGGTGCTGCTAACGGTCATCCTGCTGGCCGAACTGGCGCTGAAATCGCCCTGGGGCCGGATGATGCGCGCGATCCGCGACAACGAGACCGCGGCCGAGGCGATGGGCAAGGACGTCACCGCGCGCCACCTGCAGATCTTCATCCTGGGTTCGGCGGTGATCGGCATCGCGGGGGCGATGATGATCACGCTGGACGGGCTGATGGCGCCCAACAGCTATAACCCGCTGCGCTATACTTTCCTGATCTGGGTGATGGTCGTGGTCGGCGGATCGGGCAACAACTGGGGCGCGGTGCTGGGCGCGGTGCTGATCTGGTTCCTGTGGATCAAGGCCGAGGTCTGGGGCCCGAACCTGATCGGCGCCCTGGTCGGCCCCCTGCCCGATGGCGACATCAAGTCCCATCTGCTGAACAGCGCCGCCCACATGCGCTTCATCGCCATGGGCCTGGTCCTGCTGCTGGTGCTGCGCTTTGCCCCGCGCGGGCTGGTGCCCGAGAAATAGGAACCGGGGGCGCAATGCCCCCCGCCTTTGGTCAGCGGCAGTTGTCGCCCAGGACCACGCTGTAATAGGTCCGCCCGTCCGCCCCGACGGCATGGCCGCTGCCCAGTTGCCGGCTGGTCTGGCCCAGAAGCTCGGTCCGCTGCGCATCCTGGGACAGCCAGGCGGCAAGGGCATCCGCCGGGCTGCCGCCCCGGCTGACAAGCTGCACCACCCCGCAGACCGGGTATCCCACCGCCCGCGCCCGGTCCACGACGCTGGACCCGTTCGAGCCTTCCACATCGACGCGGCCAAGCGCGGCCATGTCGCAGGCGTGGCTTTGCGCGATCTGCGCCAGCAAAGGCGCGCGGTCCAGCAGCGTCTTGCCCTCGGCCTGGCGCGCGGCGTTGACGGCGCCGTCCAGGGCGGCGGCGATGGCCGGATCGCCGGTGCAGGATGCGGCCAGGGACTCCTCGGCCGGGGGTTCCGCCTGCCGCCACGGCAGCGCCATGCCCGGTCCCTGCCCGCAGGCGGACAGCAGCGACAAGGCAAGCGGTGCGGCAAGGGCGCGGAAGGTGGACATGAAAACCTCTTTCGATGGTCCGGCGGAACGCGGGCCTGCTGGGGGCAGTTCCGGCAGCCGAATCCCTTGCACGACGGCATGGGCGCGCTTAAAGCGCATCCATGACCCAGCACCAACGCCTTCTGATCATCGACTTCGGATCCCAGGTGACGCAGTTGATCGCGCGCCGTCTGCGCGAACTGAACGTCTTTTGCGAAATCCACCCCTATAACCTGCTGACGGACGACATCCTGCGCGGGCTGAACCCGCAGGCGGTGATCCTGTCGGGCGGACCGGACAGCGTGACCCGCGCGGGCAGCCCCCGCGCCCCGCAGGCGGTCTTCGACCTGGGCGTGCCGATCTTCGGCATCTGCTATGGCCAGCAGGTGATGATGGAGCAGCTGGGCGGCGCGGTCGAAGGCGGGCACCATGCCGAATACGGCCGCGCCTTCATCGCCCCGGCCCCCGGTCACAAGGGCGACGGCATCTTCGCGGGCCTGTTCGATGCGGGACGCGAGGAGGTGTGGATGAGCCATGGCGACCGCGTGACCGCGCTTGCGCCCGGCTTCGAGGTGATCGGCGTCTCGCCCAATGCGCCCTTCGCGATGATCGCGGACGAAGCCCGTCGCTTCTATGGCGTGCAGTTCCACCCCGAGGTGCATCACACCCCGCGCGGCCGCATCATGCTGGAAAACTTCGTCCGGCTGGCGGGCTTTACCGGCGACTGGACCATGGCGGGTTACCGGGACGAGGCGATCCGCAAGATCCGCGAACAGGTCGGCGACAAGAAGGTCATCTGCGGACTGTCCGGCGGCGTGGACAGTTCCGTCGCCGCCGTCCTGATCCACGAGGCGATCGGCGACCAGCTGACCTGCGTCTTCGTGGACCACGGCCTTCTGCGCCTGAACGAGGCCGAGGAAGTCGTGACCATGTTCCGCGACCACTACAACATCCCGCTGATCCACGCCGACGAATCCGAACTGTTCCTGGGCGCGCTGGAAGGGGTTTCCGACCCCGAGGTCAAGCGCAAGACGATCGGGCGGCTGTTCATCGACGTGTTCCAGCGCTACGCATCCGCCATCGAGGGGGCCGAGTTCCTGGCCCAGGGCACGCTGTATCCCGACGTGATCGAATCCGTCAGCTTCAGCGGCGGTCCTTCGGTCACGATCAAGTCGCACCATAATGTCGGCGGCCTGCCGGAAAAGATGGGCCTGAAGCTGGTCGAGCCCCTGCGCGAGCTGTTCAAGGACGAGGTCCGCGCCCTGGGCCGAGAGCTTGGCCTGCCCGACAAGTTCATCGGCCGCCATCCCTTCCCTGGCCCCGGCCTTGCTATCCGCTGCCCCGGAGAGATCACGCGCGAAAAGCTGGACATCCTGCGCAAGGCCGATGCCGTCTTCATCGACCAGATCCGCAGGCACGGCCTTTACGACGAGATCTGGCAGGCCTTCGTGGCGATCCTGCCGGTGCGCACCGTGGGCGTGATGGGCGACGGGCGGACCTATGACTATGCCTGCGCACTGCGGGCTGTCACATCCGTGGACGGGATGACGGCGGATTATTATCCCTTCACCCACGATTTCCTGGGCGAAACCGCGACGCGGATCATCAACGAGGTCAAGGGCATCAACCGCTGCACCTATGACATCACCTCGAAGCCGCCGGGCACGATCGAGTGGGAATGACCCTTCTGATCCCCTGAAAGGACCATCATGACCTGCGCCTGCGGCCATCATCATTCGCCCCGCCACCACCACGAGGCCAAGGGCACGCCCGTTCCGCTGCCCAGGCCGATGCTGGGCCTGACCGGCCAGCTGGTCTGCCAGGACGCGGGCCAGATGATGACCGCGCTGTCGCTGCTGCCCGAACACCTTCGGCTGAGCCGCGAGGAACCGGGCTGCCTGCGCTTCGACCTGTGGCAGGACGAGGATCCGCTGATCTGGCACCTGTCCGAACTGTTCATCGACGCCGATGCCTTTGCGGCGCATGGCGCGCGGACCGCAGACAGCGCATGGGGGCGCGAAAGTTCCGGGATCGGGCGCGACTTCCAGCGCCGCGAAGTGTTCCCTGTCATCCGCCGCGAAACCCGCCAGGATCTGGACGCCATCGATGCCCTTCTGATTGCCGCCTTCGGGGGCGACGACGAGGCGCGCCTGGTGCGCAAGCTGCGCCAGGACGGCGATCTGTCCCTATCGCTGGTGGCCGATGCGGCGGGCACCCTGTTGGGTCACGTCGCCTTGTCGCCGCTGGGCGCCGAGGCGCCGGCCTATGCCCTGGCACCCCTTTCCGTCGCGCCCAAGGCCCAGCGTCTGGGCCTTGGCATGGCCCTGGTGCAGCAGGCGGTGGCCTGGGCGGACACGGCCGCCGTGGTGGTCGTGGGCGCGCCAGGCTATTACGGGCAACTTGGCTTCAAGCCCGCCGATCTTCGCTCGCCCTATGCGGGGCTGGCGATGCAGATGATCGGCGACCTGCCCAAGGGCAGCGTTCTGCGTCACGCACCGGCTTTTGAGACGCTGTAAGGCCCGCGCAGCCTTGCGTCCCGGTCAAGGCGGGTTACATCTGGGACGATCAGGAAAGGAATTCCCATGGCTGGACAACCGACCTTCGACGCCCGCGAACAGGTCACGGGCAGCGATCTTGGCACCCTTCCCGCATGGGATCTGAGCGATCTTTATCCCGCCCCGGATGCGGTCGAACTGACCGCCGACATCGCCACCCTGGAAACCGAGGCCAGGGAATTCGCCGCCCGCTATCAGGGCAAGCTGGCCAGCCTGTCGCCCTCGGAGATGCTGGCCTGCATCGAGGCCTATCAGAAGATCGACATCACCGCGGGCCGGATCATGTCCTATGCCGGGCTGCGCTATTACCAGAACACCACGGATGCCGCGCGCGCCAAGATGATGGGCGACCTGCAGGGGCGGATCACCGACATCACCACGCCGCTGGTCTTCTTCAGCCTGGAATTCAACCGCATCCCCGACGAAACCTATCAGGCGGTCTTTGCCGCCGCGGACGGGCCTGCGCGCTACAAACCCGTCTTCGACCGGATGCGCGCCATGCGGCCCCACCAGTTGTCGGACGAACTGGAACAGTTCCTGCACGACAATTCGGTCGTGGGCGCCGCCGCCTGGAACCGGCTGTTCGATGAAACCACCGCCGCGCTGGAATTCGATGTCGAGGGCGAGACCCTGGGCCTTGAAGCCACGCTGAACCTGCTGACCGACCACGACCGCCCACGGCGCAAGGCCGCGGCCCATGCCCTGGCCGAGGTCTTCGGCAGACATGTCAAGCTGTTCGCCCGCATCCACAACACCCTGGCCAAGGAAAAGGCCATCGAGGACAAGTGGCGCAAGATGCCCACGCCGCAATATGGCCGCCACCTGTCGAACCACGTCGAGCCCGAGGTGGTCGAGGCGTTGCGAAACGCCGTCACCGCCGCCTATCCGCGCCTGTCGCACCGCTATTACGCGCTGAAGGCCAAGTGGCTGGGGCTGGACAAGCTGCAGGTCTGGGACCGCAATGCGCCGCTTCCCACGGCATCGGACAAGGTGATCGGCTGGGACGAGGCGCGGGCGATGGTTCTGGATGCCTATGCGGGCTTTTCGCCCCGGCTGGCGGAACTGGCGCAGCCCTTCTTTGACAAGGGCTGGATCGACGCCGCCGTGACGCCTGGCAAGGCGCCCGGTGCCTTCGCCCATCCGACCGTGACGACCGTGCATCCCTATGTCCTGCTGAACTATCTGGGCAAGCCGCGCGACGTGATGACGCTGGCGCATGAACTGGGCCACGGCGTCCATCAGCGGCTGGCCGCAGGTCAGGGCGAATTGCTGGCATCGACCCCGCTGACCCTGGCAGAAACCGCGTCGGTCTTTGGCGAGATGCTGACCTTCCGCGCCCTGCTGGCGAAAACCACCGATCCCGTCCAGAAGAAGGCCCTGCTGGCCGGCAAGGTCGAGGACATGATCAACACGGTCGTCCGCCAGATCGCCTTCTATGACTTCGAATGCAAGCTGCACGCGGCGCGGGCCGAGGGCGAGCTGACCCCCGACGACATCAACGCGCTGTGGATGTCGGTCCAGCATGAAAGCCTTGGCCCGGTCTTCGAATTCATGCCGGGATACGAGACCTTCTGGACCTATGTGCCGCATTTCGTGCATTCGCCCTTCTATGTCTATGCCTATGCTTTCGGCGACGGCTTGGTGAATGCGCTTTATGCGGCCTATGAAGGCGGGTTGCCGGATTTCCAGGGCAAGTATTTCGACCTGCTGGCGGCAGGGGGATCGAAGCACCACAAGGATCTGCTGGCGCCCTTCGGGCTGGACGCGTCCGACCCGAAGTTCTGGGACAAGGGCCTTTCGATGATCGAAGGCTTCATCGACGAGCTTGAGGCCTTGGAGGCATAAGGGGGCTGCCGCCCCCATCCGCTGCGCGGATCCCCCCGCGGATATTTTTGCACAGAAGATGGTGGCGATGCTGAGACGGATACTTGCAGCGGTGGCGGTGCTTATCGTCTTGGCGGGCGCTGCCTTCTTCATCCTGGCGCCCGGCTATGTCGAACGGGCGCTGAACCCGCTGCGGATGCCCGATGGCGGTTGGCCCGTCAGCCCCGAGGCACAGGCCCTGCATGACCGCCTGGTGATCGGCGACTGGCATTCCGACGCGCTGCTGTGGGACCGCGACATCCTGGAGCGCGCCGACCGGGGCCATACCGACGTGCCGCGCCTGCTTGAAGGCAATGTCGCGGTTCAGGTCTTTACCACGGTGACGAAAAGCCCGCGCGGCCAGAACTATGACCAGAACAGCGCGGACGCCGCCGACAACATCACGCCGTTGTTCATGGGCCAGTTGCGCCCGGTCAGGTCGTGGTTTTCCCTACGCGAACGCGCCCTGGTGCAGGCCGAGGCGCTTGCTCGCGCAGCCCAGGAAGTGCCCGACCGGCTGCGCCTGATCCGGTCGCGCGCGGACCTGCAGGCCGTCCTGGAGGCACGCGCGGGCGGGCAATCGGTCCTGGGGGCGATCCTGGGATCCGAGGGCGGGCATCCGCTGGAAGGCGACATTGCCAACCTCGACGTGCTGCATGACGCGGGCTTCCGGCTGATGGGCCTGACGCATTTCTTCGACAACGAACTGGGCGGCAGCCTGCATGGCGAAGGCGGCAGCGGCGCGGGTCTGTCGGATTTCGGACGGCAGGTCGTGGATGGGATGATCGAACGGGGCATGGTGATCGACCTGGCCCATGCCTCGCCCCTGATGGTGCAGGACGTGCTGGCGATCCCCGATGCGCGCCCCATCCTGTCCCATACCGGCATCCGCGGCCATTGCGGCAGCGCGCGGAACCTGGACGACGACCTGGTCCGGCAGATCGCGGCCAAGGGTGGCGTGATCGGCATCGGCTTCTGGGCCGATGTCGTCTGCGGCGGAACCCCCGCCCATGTCGCGGAAAGCATCGTCGCCGCCATCCGCCTTGTGGGCGAGAATCACGTCTCGCTGGGGTCGGATTATGACGGGTCCGTGGGCGTGCCCTTCGATGCGGCCAACCTTGCGGTCCTGACGCAGGCGCTGATGGACGAGGGCCTGACCGAGGCGCAGATCGCCAAGGTCATGGGCGGCAACATGATCCGATATCTGTCCGAAACCTTGCCCGAGGGCTGAGCCATGAAACGCACCACCTTGTTGCATTCCGAACTGTCCGGGCTGATCGCCGCGATGGGCCATGGCGACCTGCTGGTGATCGGCGATGCGGGGCTGCCGGTCCCGCCCGGCGTGCGCTGCATCGACCTGGCCGTGACGCGCGGCGTGCCGCGGTTCTTCGACGTGCTGGACGCCGTTGTGGCGGAACTGGTGGTGGAACGATCCGCCTGGGCCAGCGAGGCCTCGGCGGATCTGGATGCCGAACTGCGGGCGCGCGCCTTGGGCCAGGGCCGGACCGTGGCCCATGACGCGTTCAAGGCCCTGACCCGCGACGCCCGCGCCATCGTGCGCACCGGGGAATTCACGCCCTATGCCAATGTCGCGCTGTGGTCCGGGGTGGCATTCTGACGCTGCGGAACCTGTCCTGCAAAACCGCGTTCGGTCGCAGATCATGGCAAAGGAGTGTAACGAATGCAGAAGACCTTTATCGGCCTTGGCGCCATTCTTGCGATGCTGACCCTGGCCGGCTGCCAGACCGCGCAGGGGCTGGGCCGCGATGTCTCGACTGCGGGACAGGTGATCCAGCAGGAAAGCGCCGAGGCGATGTGACCCGATTGAAGGCGGCCTTGCGGGGCCGCCTTCATCGTCCTTACCGGCCGGGATGCTGCCGTGCCGCCGCCCGGATCCTGTCGGCGATCGGCCAGGTCCAGCCGATTTCCCTTGATCGGTTGGGCCGCAGATAGACCCAATTCAGCAGCGCGGCCGGGATGCCCAGGGCCACGCCGATCACCGCGCCCCAGATGAAGGTGGCCACGGTGACATAGCCCATCGCCAGCCCCGCGATCACGACCGCCCCGCCGATCGAGGCGACCCAGATATGGATCAGGAACAGTCGAAGATGCATGATCATGCTCCGATGAACAGGTTCCGGTGAAACGAACCGGCGGTTGCGGCGGTTCCAGATAATGAGGATGCGATGCGACTGACATTCCTTGCCCCATTGCTGCTGCTGCCCCTGCCAGCCGCAGCCTTCACGGCGCAGAACGGCATGACGGCGGTGCAGACCGCCCCGTCCGAGATCACCGTGATCCACGACGTCAAGCGCGGGGATACCGATTACTGGTGCGCGGCGGGCGATTTCGCGCAGCGGGCGATGGGTCTGCCGGGGAACACCAGGCTGTGGCGGGCGTCCCCCAAGCCGCGCCGGGCGGGGGACGGGATCGTCTTCACGCTGGACGCATCCAAGGCTGCCCCCGGTGCGGGCCTGTCGCAATTCGGCAGCGGGCCGCAGGACGGGTCGATCCCCCTGTCGATGGCGGTGGGCAGTTATTGCCGCATCATCGTGCCCTTCTTCGACTAGGCGGGCATGGGCGCCGTTTCCCCCAAGCTGTCCAGGCGGCTGGCGACCAGGGCCGAATGGGTTTCGACCAGTTGCAGGGCATCCTCGGTCAGGTCGGGGCGCGGCTGGCGGCTGAGAAAGCAGAACATGCCGAAGATGCTGCCGTCGGGCCGGTGGACCGGCACGGACAGGTGGCTGCCGATGGGGATCATCTGGGTGATCGGCAGGTCGGTCGCGATCTTGTGGCGGCTGGTGTCGGGCATCAGGCGGGGCAGGTTGCCGTCGATGATGTGCTTGCAGTAAACCTCTCGCAGATCCATGCTCTGGCTGGGTTGGATCATCGCTTCCAGACCGGGGGCGCTGACGGCGCGAAAGACCGCGCGGCTGTCCATGAATTCCGACAGATAGGCAACCTCCATCCCCAGCGTTTCGCGAGCCGTGTCCAGCGATTGCTGGATCGCCGCGTGATCGGCGGTGTTTTCGGCAACGGCGGACAAGGCGGGCGAACGGCTGGGCATGGCATCCTCGTTAGTCCGGCCTGAACAACTCTT
>NZ_NWMQ01000048.1:0-20893 GCF_002901215.1 Paracoccus sp. SY
TGCCGAAGCGGCAGGCATCAGCCCGATCTCCGCAATCAGGCCGCGTAATGCCGCGATGCTTGGAGCCTGGCCGCCGGGTCGAAAGGGCCGTAGCCAAGCCGGAGATCTTCTCTCGATAAAGCTTAGTGAGGCTGGGGTGCAGACGCAGGGCAGGCGGCTCCGGGTTCTCCGCCAGGTCCTCCAAAAAGCAGACCTCTGGCGGTCCCCAGCACCAAAGCAATCGCCAGCATCCGCCGCGCCCCTTCGCGTCCTTTGTACGATCCGCATGCCGTTCGGCGCCTCAGAATCACCCCTCACCCGCACTTCGCCAAGGAACTCGCGTAGCAGAGAATTCGCCGCCACCATCTGGCCGCTGCCCGTCAGCAGCGCCTCCAGACGCGGCACCTGCTGGCGGTAGATCGGCCGTGGTCGGGAGATTACAACCGGGGCCGGCGGGACTTTCGGGGCTTCGCCGGACGCCCCGTCGGGCCGGCAAGCAGCTGATCGCGCCCCTGCTTGATCCGGTTCGGGTGAACTTCGCCGTGCTGCGCCCGCTTGATCAGTGTCTTGCCGCCCTCGGTTACAGCCACAGCCACTTTCGCCTGGGCTGCCCGAAACCAGACTGTCCAACCAGCCCGTTCACCAGCCGTCAGGGCAGGCGAGTGTCATCGTGCCGTCGGTTTGCCATTCGCTCGATCCTGTCGAACAGCGGGGCAAGCCTGCCGCGGCAGTAGGTCAATCCCTCATAGACCACATAGGCTTTCCTTGCCCAGCCGACATAGATCTGCGGGCGGCTGGTTGCAGCGGCCAGCCATGCCATCCGGTGAGACCCGCGGCTGATCGCGGCGCGGGTGCGATAGACCAGCTTCCTGCGCCACCCGATCCCTGCCGCCGAGGGCGCCACGCGCTTGATCGGGCGGATGCCGCGCCTGGCCCAGGTGAGGCGATAGGCCAGCCCCTCCCGCCTTTGCCGGAAGCCTGCGGCCTGGGTGTCGGCCACGAAATCGGCATTGACCTGCTCAAGGTCCAGCCGCCCCTCGGCGCGGGCCTCGTCGATCAGGCGCTGGATCAGGGGCGCGCGAACGACTACCACGTTGGTGCCGCGGCCGTCCGAGGAATAGGGCTCGACCCAGGCGTCGCCGAAGCTGACATCCGCCGTTTCCGCCACCACGTCGTCGCAGAAATTGCAGGCCGAGTTCTGGAAATAGCCCGCGCCCCAGTCGCCGTCGGCCAGGTGGAACCACTCGTTCTGCACGGTGCTGCCGTCGTCCAGCGTCAGATGCGCCGTGTACCAGTTCGCAGGCCGGTTCGCGTCCTTCAGCCGGTATTCGACGGCCCGCACCCGGTCGTGGTCCGCGCCCAATTGCCAGGCGAAGCTTTCAACGAAACGCGCGCTTTTCATGTGCCCGCAGAAGAGGCCCAGCATATGCGTGATCCGTTCCGCCAGAATGGCATCCTGCGCGCGGGCCAGATGCACCGCCTTGATGAAGCAAGGGATGCCCACCACCGCATAGCGGCCGGGTGTGGCGCGGACCTGATCCAGCACCTCGGCCAGATGGATCGGGTGATAGCGGGACCGGGCGCCGGCCAGCAGGTCGTCTTCCGACCGGCTGATGCGATAGCCGAAGAAGGGCTGCCCTGGCTTGCCCGGATGGACGTGCAGCACGCCGTCGATCTCGCCCTGCCGCATCAGTTCGGCGGCGACCCAGCTGACCATGCCGCCGGAACTGCCGCGTTCGCGGAAGGGCGGTTCGGCGACGGCGCCGACATGGCAGGAGGTGTAGCGGCCCAAGCGCGCGTCATGCTGTGGCGCCTCGGGGAAGCGGGCGGCGGCGATGGCGTCCTCGTTCTTCGCCTCGGGCGAGAAGGGGCAGAGCTTGGCGAACGCCTCGCTGCGCCGGTGGGTCGCGGGGCCGGTGGGCTTCAACTGGCCGTAACCGTCCCAGGCCATCCGCGCGTCGGTGCCCGAGGCACAGGACCCGCAGCCGATGCAGAGGCCCGAGCGGACGATCTGCGCGGGGCTGAGCGCCTGGGTCATGCCCGCCCCGCCAGTGCCGCGTCGAGCCAGTCCTCCGACTGCGCCCGCAGTTCCGCGATGCGCGCCCGGACCGCCTCCGACACCGGCTCGGCCAGCAATGCGCCTACGTCGGCGGGGTCGCGGTCCTCGAAGGTCAGGTGGCGTTCCGCCCCCAGCAGCGCGGTCAGGTCGCGGACCTTGGTCCAGCGGTAATCCGACGGCGCGCAGACCAGCGGCTTGCCGTTCACCAGCGCGAAGCAGCAGCCGTGGAAATAGGTTGTTGCCACTGCTTCGGCCCCCGCCACCAGCGCCGCGAAGTCCTGCGGCCCGGCGTCGAGCCGCTGCTCGTCCGCCCAGTCGTTGCGATAGCCCACGCTGAGCGTCCGCAGGCCCCGCGCGCGGGCGGCATCCTGCACGCGGGCGGCGAACCAGTCGGGGATGTGGTGGCCATAGACCAGGATGTAAGGCGCTTCGTGGACGGCCTCGACCTTGGGCGGGTTGAGCAGCACCGGGTCCAGCACCATCGCCGGTTCGGCGCCCGTGGTCCCTTCCACCAGCCCGAAGCTGTTGTCGTCGCGCACCGAGATCGCGTCCAGATCACGCAGGCGTTCCGCCCATTGCGGCTCGACGAAATCGGCCGCGTAGTTCCCGAAGCTCGCCGCATAGGTCACGACGCGCGGCGCGGCGATCCCCTCGCCCCAGAAGACGGGCTTGCCGCCATACCAGGGATGCGAGAGGTTCAGCACCTCGTCGCTGCCGATCACCGCAAGGTCCACCGGCGGCATCGCCTCGGGCGCGTCCAGATCGAAGGGCGCGGACAAGGGGAGCGTTTCGAAAGCCTGCACAAACTTGCGCAGCTTGCGCCCGTATTGCGCCACATCCGCGCGCGAGGACCGCTGCGGCGTCAGCGGCTGGAAGGCATAGCGCCATTCGCGCGAGGTCACCTCGCAGGACTGGTGGTCCAGCAGCACGGCGTCATGGCCGCGGGCGGCGATGGCCTCGACCAGGCAGCGGGCCTGCCAGTAGCTGCCATAGTTGATGCAGCGGTGGAAGGTCAGGACGCCGACGCGCATTCTATCGGCCATAAATCCGGTCGATCACCTGCGCGACCGTCACCAGATGCCGCGCCTGATCGTCGTAGCGCGCGCCTTGGGACAGCCGCGTCAGCCAGTCCACCGCCGCGCGCCCGCCCCAGTCGTCGGGCGGTTCGGCCAAGGCTTCCGCGCGGATATGGTGATGCCGCTCGGCCCGCAGGTCGTAGAAGGATCCGTTGACGTTTCGCAGGCTCGCGCCCCCTTCGGTGCCATAGAACTCGGCCGCGATCACCGCCTCNCGCCCGGCCTGCAAGCCCCAGGAACAGGCGAGCCGCACCACGGTCCCGCCCGCAAGGTCCAGCGTTGCCACGGCGTAATCCTCGACTTGGCGCGAGGGATCGGCCAGCGGCGCGCCCTTGGCGTAAAGGCGGCTTTCGACGCCCGTGACCTCGGGCCAGCCGAGCGACCACAGCGCAAGGTCGATCAGGTGGACGCCCAGGTCCACGACGCAGCCGCCGCCCGAGAGCTTGGGGTCATAGAACCAGGGTTTGTCGGGCCCCCAGGCGTTGTGGAAGGTCACGTCCACGCCGAAGACATGGCCCAGCGCGCCCGCGTCCAGCAGCGGCCGGATCGCGCCCATCGCGGCGGTCTGGCGATAGGAGAGGTCCACGCCCAGCAGCCGGTCGGCGCGGCGCGCGGCCTCGACCACCTGCGCCACCTCGGGGCCGGTGCGGCCCAGCGGCTTCTGGCAGAAGACCGCCTTGCCGGCATTCAGCGCGGCGATGGACTGTTCCGCATGGGCGGCGCTCGGGGTGGCGATCACCACCGCGTCGATGTCTTCGCGCAGCAGCGCGTCCAGCCCATCCACCCGCCGGGCGCCGGGTGCCAGCGACAGCGCCTCGGCGGCGCAGGTGTCGTCGGGCTCGGCCACGGCCACGATCTCGGCCAGTCCTGTTGCGGCCTGCGCCGCCATCCGGTGCCGCCCGACCCAGCCGGTGCCGAGGAAACCCAGACGGGGGCGGCTCACAGCGCCACCCAGGCCTTGACGAAGGCGCCCGGCTTGTCGCGGGTCGCGGCCAGTGCGTCGCCCAATTGATCCAGCGCATAACTCCCGGTCAGCAGCGGCCCAAGGTCCAGCCAGCCCGAGGCCAGCGCATCGACCGCCGCCCGAAGACCCGCCATGCGGACACCCGCGTCACGCTCATGGGCGCTCGCGATGTCGATGCCCTTCCAGTTCCACATCTGCATGTTCACTTGCCGCGGTCCGTCCTGGTGATAGCCTGCGATCACCAGACGCCCGCCCTCGGCCACGAGTTCCCCGGCCAGATCCAACGGCCACTGCTTGCCCACGCATTCGATCACCCGAGGGGCCATGCGGCCATCGGTCAGGCGCTTCACATCCTCGATGATGCGCCAATGATCATCCATGGAGATGGTTTCCGCCGCGCCCATCCGGCGCGCCAGGTCCAGCGTTTCGGCCCGGCGCGACACGGCGATGACCCTTGCCCCCGCATCCACGGCCAGCCGCGTCAGGATCGCGCCCAGAAAGCCGATGCCGACGATCACCACCGTCTGGCCCGCGCGGATATCGGACCGCGCAAAGATGTTCATGGCGCAGGCCACGGGTTCCCCCGGAACCGGCATCCCCTCCAGGGACGCGGGCAGCGGCACCACCATGTCGGCCTGCGCCAGATCGTATTCTGCATAGGACCGTTCCGTCAGCGCCGTCACGCGGTCGCCCACCGAAAGCCCCTCGACCCCCTCGCCCAAGGCCACAATGCGGCCCCAGCCCTCGTGCCCCATGCCGCCGGGGGTGCCGGGCCATGTGGACCAGGGCTGGCCCTCCCAGGGCTCCACGTTCGAGGCGCAGACGCCGCAGCCTTCCAGGCGGATCAGAACCTCGCCCGCGCCGGGCTGGGGGACGGGCACTTCGGCCACGGAAAATCGCTGCGGTCCCTCAAGGACCGCCGCACGCATGGTCTGGATCATAGGACTTCTCCTGGAACCCAGGCGCTGCCCGGTCCCTTGTTCTTGGCAGGCTTGGCGAGGCTGTCATGGACCAGAAAGATCCCGTCCCCCCCGGCGAGGACATGAAAGAGCAACTGACCAGCAACATCCTGCGGCTGGTCCGGCGCCGCCGGCAAGAGGACGCCCGCGCCTCGATCAGCGACAAGATCGCCGAAAGGATCACGCGCATCGCGGGGTCGATGACCTTCATCCTGCTGCATGTCGTCTTTTACGGCGGGTTGCTGCTGGTGCTGACCGACCTGATCCCCATTCCCGTTCCCTTCGGCGAGGGTCTGGGGCTGATCGGCTCCGTCGCCTCGACCGAGGCGATCTTCCTGTCGCTGTTCGTGCTGATGAACCAGCGGCGCGAGGAACAGCGCGCCGATGCCCGCGCCGACTTCACCCTGCATGTCAGCCTGCTGACCGAGGACGAGCTGACCAAGCTTGCGAGCGTGATCCACCGCATGGCCGAAAGGCTGGACGTGCCCGTCGACGAAGGCGCGGCCCAGGAGGTCGAGAAGAACGTCGATCCCGAGCAGGTCTTGGACGCGCTGGAGGAAGTGGAGGGGGAGGGTGCCCCCGGTCATCCCGGCAGCGGTCACGACAGGGATGCGGCCACGGGCAAGCCTTCGGCGATAAAGGCCTCGACCGCCTCATAGGCCTCGTCGTCGGTCATCTGCTCGGGCGGGTGCTTGCAGAAATAGGCGGCAGGCGCCAGCACCGGTCCGGCAAGGCCGCGGTCGCGGGCGATGGCGGCGCAGCGGATCATGTCGATGGCGACGCCCGCGGAATTCGGGCTGTCCTCGACCGAGAGGCGCAGTTCCAGGTTCATGGGCACGCCGCCGAACAACTCGCCCTCCATCCGCAGGAAGCAGACCTTGTTGTCGTTCTGCCAGGCCACGTAATCGGACGGGCCGACATGGATATTCTCGTCCGCGATGCGGTCGGCGGCGACCGACTGCACGGCCTCGGTCTTCGAGATCTTCTTCTTTTCCAGGCGTTTGTGGTTCGCCATGTTCAGGAAATCGGTGTTGCCGCCGGTGTTCAGCTGATAGGTCCGGCACAGCTTGACGCCGCGTTTGTGGAATAGGTCGGTCAGCACGCGATGCACGATGGTGGCGCCAAGCTGGGCCTTGATGTCGTCGCCGATGATCGGCACGCCCGCCTTTTCGAACCGTTCCGCCCAGGCCGGGTCCGAGGCGATGAAGACGGGGATGTTGTTGACGAAGGCCACGCCCGCTTCCAGCGCGCATTCGGCATAGAATTCGGTCGCCTTCTGGCTGCCCACGGGCAGATAGTTCATCAGCACGTCCACCCGCGCGTCGCGCAGCGCGGCCACGACTTCTTCGCGCGTGGGCTCGGGTTCGTCGGCGGGCAGGAAGGTCCGTGCCTCGGGGTAATCGGCCATGTGTTCGGCCACGCCGTCCAAGACGCGGCCCATGCGGACCACGGCGCCGGTATCGGGCACGTCCGGGGCGAAGACCGCCGTGCAGTTGGGCAGGGCGAAGATCGCCTGAGCCACGTCGCGGCCCACCTTGCGGGCGTCGATGTCCCAGGCCGCGACCACCCGGATGTCGTCGGGGCGATAGCCCGCAAGGCTGTGGTGCATCAGCCCCGTGGCATCGTTTCGCCCGGCATAATGCGTCAGCCCCTGCACCAGGGAACTGGCGCAGTTGCCGACCCCGACGATGGCGATGTTGATCGGCATATGGGCGTCTTTCATGTAGGGGCCTTCCGGTCTGGACGGGTCAAGTCAGGGCCGACAGCAATGTAGCTGGCTGGGTCTCAACACGGCGGGGCGCGTATCGTTCAATCATCGTGGCACAGAAATCCGCGAATTGTTGCGGATCATGCGGCGGGCTGGTGTGATGCGCGCCGGGGCCCAGGTGTTCGGGCGTGAAGCAGAAGGTCACAGTAGTGTCGAAATCGGCCAGAGCCTCCATCTGCCGGTCGAACCAGCCAAGCGCGTCGGGGCGGAAGCTGTCGGCCCAGGACAGGCCGGTGCGCAGGTGCCGCACCCCCAGCCGCTTCATCCAGGCCACCGCATCGTCAAGGCGCGGATCCTGGTAATGGAACCACTGCATCAGCCCCATGTCGGCGGCGTGCGGCGCATAGGCGTCAAGCCCCGGCTTGGGCGTGCCGTCGGCGCGGATCAGGCCCATGTAGAAATGGCGGTAATAGGAACTGCCCTCTGCCTCGCGGTGGCGTGTCGTGGCGCCCCATTCCTGCGGCAGGTCGAACAGCGAATACCAGAAGATGCGCGGCACGCGGCCGACCAGCAGTTCGGCGGTCTTCTGGACGCCGAAGACCTGCACCTCCTCGGCGCCGAAGGATCCGACGCCGACCTCGGTCACCCAGACGGGCTTGTCCGTGACGGCCTCGATCTCGGCCACCTTGGCGGGCCATTCGTGGATCTGCCACAGGTTCCAGTCCAGCGGAAAGCCGTGGACCGCGACCACGTCCACATGATCCAGCGCCCCATGCCCTTCCATCCGCTGCACCCACAAGGGGTCAATGGGCGACATGCCGCCCAGGACGCGGGTCACGGCCGGGTTCACATCCCTGATCGCCTGCCCGGCCAGCGACACGCATTGGCCGAAGCGCGACCAGTCGGGGTCCAGTTCGGGATCCCAGTGGGACTTGTTGTTCGGCTCGTTCCAGATCATCGCGGCTTCGATCATCGGGCGGCTTCTCCTTGGTTGGGACGGGCGGGATAGACCGCCGCCGGTCCGTATTCGGCAAATGGCACCGGGGCGGTGCGGCACAGATAGACCTCGTCGGCGGGGCCGGCGAGGGCGGCAAAGCCCGAGGCGCGCAGCATCGCCTCGACCCCCGCGCGGTTCGGGACCCACCAGTTGGTCCAGTCATTGGCCCATTGCCGCTCGATGAAGGCCATGCGGGGCCAGTCGGGTGCCTGGAAATGGGCGTCTTCCGAAAAGTCGTAATCCTCGGCGGCCTGGGCCACCGTGTCGGGGCCGCGCGTCAGGGTCTGGAACAGCATCAGGTCGCCCGCGACATGTTCCCGGATCAGATCCAGCGCCAGCAGCGGATGGCGGAGGTGATACAGCACCCCCATGAAGATCACGAGGTCGAAGCGTTCCCCCAGCGCCGCCACGTCATAGACGCCCACCTGCCGGAACTCGACCCCGTCCATGTCCAGCACCTCGGCGGCAAAGCCGGCCTGCGCCAGATAGCGGGCGTCGGTGTCGATCCCCAGCACGCGGGCAGCCCCGCGCCTGCGCATCTCGAAGCTGTAGAAGCCGGCGTTGCAGCCGATGTCCAGGACCGTCTTGCCGGTCAGATCCGCGGGAAGCAGATGCGCGAAACGAGAGAACTTGTCCGCAGGATAATCGCCCAGGAAATGCGACGGCGCGGTCCTGACGCCCTTCAGATCCAGGTTCTGGAACCAGGGGCCAAGTCTTTCTGCTTTCTGGGCAATCTGCGCTGCGTTCATTATCCGTTCCGTCATTCTCTGCCGTTAATGGTTAGGACATGGGCCATGCCTTGTCCATGCGCCATCACCCAACTGACCGAAGCCGGGTCGATGTCGAAGCGCAGGATGTTGTCCAGGGGCAGGCCCAGGACATGGGCGATCACCCCCCGGATCACGTCGCAATGGCTGACGCAAAGGACCGGCCCGCCGCCCTGCCGCGCCAGCCCGTCCAGATGGGCCATGGCGCGCGACACGGCGGCACCCATCGTCTCGCCCCCCGGCGTGGGCGCGGTCCCCCGCGCCGCGTTCCAGTGTCGCCATGCGGGATCGCCGTCCAGGTCGGCAAAGCGCGCGCCGGACCAGGCGCCGAAGTCGATCTCGTCCAGGGCGTCGTCCCGGACCGGGGTCAGGCCCAGGCCTTGCCCCAGGATCGCGGCGGTCTCGATTGTGCGGCGGCGGGGGCTTGTGGCGATGGCCGCGATGCCCCGCTCGGCCAGCCGGTGGGACAGGGCGGCGGTCTGGTCCCGCCCCGCCGCGTTCAGCGCGATGTCGCGCGTCCGCCCGCTCAGCCAGGTGCCCAGGTCGTCATGCGCGCCGTGGCGGACCAGGCCGATCAGCACGCTCATGCGCCGCCCCGGGCAGGCTGGCAGAGGGCCGGGCAACAAAGATGAAGAAGAAGATGGAACCAAATCTGCATGGGGGCTTTTACATCACAACACTGATACCGTTGCAATTTCTGAAACAACAGGACGGGGGACACATTGGAAAAGGTTCTGATCACGGGCGGCGCGGGGTTCATCGGGCGCTTCGTCACGGACGAGTTGCTGCGGCGCGGCCATCAGGTTCGCGTGCTGGATGCGCTGATCCCGCAGGTCCATGGCGACGGCGCGGGACGCCCCGATGCGCTGAATGCGGAAGCCGAGCTCATCCAGGGCGACGTGCGCGACGGGGATGCCGTTGCCCGCGCGCTGAAGGGCGTGGACAGCGTGATCCATCTGGCCGCCGAGGTCGGCGTGGGCCAGTCCATGTACGAGGTCGAGCGATATACGTCCACGAACGACGTGGGCACCGCCGTCCTGTTCGAGAAGCTGATCGACAACCCCGTGCGCCGCGTCGTCACCGCCTCCTCGATGTCCATCTATGGCGAGGGGCTTTACAAGGATGCCGACGGCCAGACGGTCGAGGATGCCGAGCGCGTGGGCATCCGCGACGGGCTGAAGCAATGGGATCCGACCGACGCCCAGGGCCGCCCCCTGACCCCCGTGGCGACGCCCGAATGGAAGCGCCCGAACCTTGCCTCCATCTATGCGCTGAACAAGTTCGTGCAGGAACGCACCACCCATATCATGACGGCCCCCTATGGGATCGAGGGCGTGTGCCTGCGGCTGTTCAACGTCTTCGGCCCCGGACAGGCGCTGTCGAACCCCTATACCGGGGTGCTGGCGATCTTCGCCTCGCGCTACCTCAACGGCCAGGCGCCGATGATCTTCGAGGATGGCGAGCAGCGCCGCGAT
Organism: Paracoccus sp. SY; assembly: GCF_002901215.1. NCBI lineage: Bacteria > Pseudomonadati > Pseudomonadota > Alphaproteobacteria > Rhodobacterales > Paracoccaceae > Paracoccus > Paracoccus sp. SY. The sequence goes on from NZ_NWMQ01000048.1 coordinate 9,985, forward strand.
TTCGTCCACGTGTCCGACGTGGCCCGCGCCTTCGCCGAGGCGCTGTCCCTGCCGCAGGCGGCGGGCGGCACCTTCAACATCGGGTCCGGCCACGACCGGTCCGTGACCGAGGTCGCGCAGGAACTGGGCCGCGCCATGGGCCGCAATTCGCTGGAACCGCAGATCGTCGGCAAGGCCCGGATCGGCGACATCCGCCATTGCTTCTGCGACACGCGGCTTGCCGCCGAAAAGCTGGGCTTCACCGCGCAGACGGATTTCCGCGAGGGGCTTGCCGAACTGGCCGAATGGGTCGCCAGCCAGACGGCGGTGGACAATGTGGAAAAGATGCGGGCCGAACTCGACAAGCGCGGGCTGGTGGCATGACCGGGCGCACCGACGCATCGGCCGATCCGCGCCCGGTGCTGGTCACGGGGGGCGCGGGCTTCATCGGCTCGAACCTCGCCGATCGGCTGGCGGCGGACGGTCACCGGGTCATCGTCTATGACGCCCTGAGCCGCCCCGGCGTGGAACGTAACCTGTCCTGGCTGCAATCCCGCCACGGCGACCGGATCGACCATATCCAGGCCGACATCCGCGACGCCGCCCGCATGGCCGCCGCCGCGCAACAGGCGAAGGTGGTCTTCCACCTGGCCGCGCAGGTCGCCGTGACCACCAGCATGGTCGAGCCGGTCGAGGACATGACGATCAACCTGATCGGCACGATGAACCTGCTGGAGGCGCTGCGGGCAAAGAACGACGGCACGCCGCTGGTCTTTGCGTCCACGAACAAGGTCTATGGCGATCTGGCGGATCTCGACTTCGCGCTGGAGGGCGAGGCCTATCGCCCCACTGACGGCGACGTGCGCGCCCATGGCATCGGCGAGGCACGCCCGCTGGACTTCCACACGCCCTACGGCTGTTCCAAGGGCGCGGCGGACCAGTATGTGCTGGACTATGCCCGCAGCTTCGGCGTGCCGACCTGCGTCTTGCGGATGTCCTGCATCTATGGCCAGCGCCAGATGGGGACCGAGGATCAGGGCTGGGTCGCCCATTTCCTGATCCGCGCGCTGAAAGGGCAAGGGATCACGCTTTACGGCGACGGCTGCCAGGTGCGCGACATCTTGGACGTGTCCAATGCCGTCGAGGCCTATCTGGCCGCCTGGGACCGCATCGACCGGGTTTCGGGCCGCGTCTTCAACCTGGGCGGCGGGCCACGGAACGCGGTCAGCCTGCGGCAGTTGCTGGACTTCGTGGGCCGGATCATCGACCGACCCGTGGACATCGCCTATTCCGACTGGCGGGCGGGCGACCAGCGTTACTTCGTGGCCGATACCCGCGCGGCGGACCAGGCGCTGGAACTCTCGCCCAAGGTGGACTGGCAGGACGGCGTGACCCGGCTGGCGCAATGGCTGGCATCCGAGGGCGGGATCAACCTGCCCATCGGCCAACCCCTGGCGAAATCCGCATGATGCGGGTGCTGATGACCACCGACGCGGTCGGCGGGGTCTGGCAATATTCGCTGGAACTGGCGGGGGCCTTGGATGCCGAGGTCACGCTCGCGGTGCTTGGTCCCGCGCCCGACCCGGACCAGCGCGCGGCGGCGGATGCGGCGGCTGTTACCCTGGTGGACACCGGCCTGCCGCTGGACTGGCTGAGCGACGGCCCCGCACCCGTGCTGGCGGCGGGCGAGGCTGTGGCGCAACTGGCCCGTCAGCTCGGCGCGGATCTGGTGCATCTGAACGCCCCGGCGCTGGCCGTGGCGCGGTTTGACCAGCCGGTCGTGGCGGTGAACCACGGCTGTCTTGGCACCTGGTGGGACGCGGCGCGCGGCGGTCCGGTGGACCCCGCGCTGGCCTGGCTGCCCGATCTTGTGGGACAGGGCCTGCGCGCGGCGCATCGCGTGGTGGCGCCGACTCGCGCCTATGCCGAGGCCACGGCCCGACGCTATGGCCTGCCCGTGACGCCGGCGGCGGTCCACAACGGCCGCACCGCGATGCCCTTGCCCGACGCGCAGCCCTTTCCCGGCGCGCTGACCATCGGTCGCCTGTGGGACGAGGTAAAGGACACTGCCACGCTGGATGCCGCCGCCGCCCTGCTGGACGCGCCCTTCGTTGCCATCGGCGCCAGCCGCGCGCCCCATGGCGCGACGGTCGCGCCCGCGCATCTGCAGGCCACCGGGCCTCTGCCTGCCGAAGGGCTTGCCGGCTGGCTTGCCCGCCGGCCCGTCTTCGCCAGCGCAGCGCGGTTCGAACCCTTTGGCCTTGCCGTCCTTGAGGCCGCGCAGGCGGGTTGCCCGCTGGTCCTGTCGGACATCCCGACCTTCCGCGAACTCTGGGACGGCGCCGCCACCTTCGTCAGCCCCGGCGATGCCGAGGGCTTCGCCGAAGCCATCCGCGCCCTGCTGGCCGACCCTGCCCGTCACGCCGCCCAAGGCGAGGCCGCACGCCTGCGCGCCGCCCGTTATACCCCCGCCGCGATGGCCGCGCAGATGTCCGGCATCTACCGCGACCTCCTTTCGGCCAAGGACAAAGCCGCATGAAGATCGTCTATTTCACCCATTCGCTGCAAAGCTGCTGGAACCACGGCAACGCCCATTTCCTGCGCGGCGTGCTGCGGGAACTGGCGGCGCTCGGCCACCACGTCCGCGCGCTGGAACCTCAGGGCGCCTGGAGCTTGGAAAACCTGCTGCGCGACCACGGCGAGGCGGGGCTGGAGCCGTTCCGCACCAACTACCCCGAACTGACGGTCGAGACCTATGAACCCGCCGCCAACCCGGTGGAACTGGCGGGCAGCGCCGATCTGGTGATCGTCCATGAATGGAACGACCCCTCGCTGGCGGCCACCCTGGGCAAGGCCCGCAAGGGGGGCGCCCGCTTCACGCTGCTGTTCCACGACACCCATCACCGCGCGGTCAGCGAGCCGGATGCGATCCGTGCCTTCGACCTGTCGGGCTTCGACGGCGTGCTGGCCTTTGGCGAGACTCTGTCCCAGGTCTATCGCCGCTGGGGCTGGGGTGACCGCGTCTGGACTTGGCACGAGGCCGCCGACACAAGGCTGTTCCACCCGCCCGCGCAGGAAAGCGCACGCAAGGGGCTGGTCTGGATCGGCAACTGGGGCGACGGCGAACGGACCGAGGAACTGGAAAACTTCCTCTTCCGCCCGGCGCAGCAGGCGAACCTGCCGCTGGACATCTACGGCGTGCGCTATCCGGCCGAGGCGCTGGCGACGCTGGACCGCTATGGCGTCCGCTATCATGGCTGGGCGCCCAATGCCGCCGCGCCGGGAATCTTCGCCCGGGCACTGGCGACGGTCCATGTCCCCCGCCGCTTCTATACCACCGTGCTGCCCGGCATCCCCACCATCCGCGTCTTCGAGGCGCTGGCCTGCGGCATCCCGCTGGTATCCGCGCCATGGCAGGACAGCGAGAACCTGTTCCGCCCCGGTCAGGACTTCCTGTTCGCGCAGGACGGCGCGGAAATGACCGCCCGCCTGCGCGATCTGGCAAACGACCCCGACCTGCGCGCCTCGCTTGTCTCGCACGGGCTGGAAACCATCCGCGCCCGCCATACCTGCGCCTATCGTGCGCAGGAACTCCTCTCCATCGCCGGAACGCTCGGCCTCAACCTCGGAGCCTCTGCGGCATGAAGATCGCATTCTATGGATCGAGCCTGCTGTCGTCCTATTGGAACGGCGCGGCCACCTATTACCGCGGCATCCTCGGCGAACTCGCCAAGCGCGGCTACGACATCACCTTCTATGAACCCGATGCCTTCGACCGCCAGAAGCACCGCGACATCGACCCGCCGGACTGGTGCCGGTCCGTCGTCTATCCCGCGACGGAAGACGCCATGCGCGGCGTCCTGGCCGAGGCGGCGGATGCGGACATCGTGGTCAAGGCCAACGGCGTCGGCGTCTTCGACCGCGAGTTGCTGGAGGGTGTGGTGGCGCAGGCCAGGTCCGGCGCCCTGAAGATCTTCTGGGACGTGGACGCGGCGGCTACGCTGGACGAGATGCGCGCGGACGACAGCCATCCCGTGCGGCGCGCGCTGCCCGGCCTTGACATGGTGCTGACCTATGGCGGCGGCCCGCCCGTGGTGGACGCCTATCGCGGCTTCGGCGCGAAGCTGTGCGAGCCGGTCTATAACGCGCTGGACCCCGCGACGCATCATCCCGCGCCCTCCGATCCGAAGTTCGCATCCGACCTTGCCTTCCTCGGCAACCGCCTGCCCGATCGCGAGGCGCGGGTCGAGGAATTCTTCCTCAAGCCCGCCGCGATGCTGGCGAACCGCAACTTCCTGATCGGCGGGAACGGCTGGGACAGCAAGCAAATGCCGGGCAATGTCCGCCATCTGGGCCATGTCTATACGCATGAGCACAATGCCTTCAACTGCACGCCGCTGGCCGTCCTGAACGTCGCCCGCGACAGCATGGCGAATGTGGGTTTTTCCCCTGCCACCCGCGTCTTCGAGGCGGCGGGGGCGGCCGCCTGCCTGATCACCGATGCCTGGGAAGGGATCGAGCAGTTCCTGACCCCGGATACCGAGGTGCTGGTCGCCCGCGACGGACAGGACGTGGCCGACCATCTGGCGGCCCTGACCCCGGACCGGGCGAAGGCAATCGGCCAGGCCGCGCTGGCGCGGGTCAAGGCGGAACACACCTATGCCCTGCGCGGCGCGCAGGTGGACGCCCTGTTCAAGGCGCAGGCAAAGGGGATAGCGGCATGAAGTTGGTCGTTCTTGGCCTGTCGCTGTCGTCCTCTTGGGGGAACGGCCATGCCACCACCTTCCGCGCGCTGCTGAAATCCTTTGCCCGGCGCGGGCACGAGGTGCTGTTCCTCGAACGCGACGTGCCCTGGTATGCCAGCCAGCGGGATCTTCTGGACCCCGACTGGTGCCGGCTGGAATTCTATGCGGACCTTCCCGGCCTTGAACGCTGGCGCGACCAGATCGCGGCAGCGGATGCGGTGATCGTCGGCAGCTATGTCCCCGAGGGGGTCGAGGTGTCCCGCCGCGTCCAGAAATGGGCGCGCGGCACAACCGGCTTCTACGACATCGACACGCCGGTCACGCTGGCGAAGCTGGAACGGGGCGACCACGAATATCTCTCGCCCGCCGTGATCCCCGGCTTCGACGTCTATCTGTCCTTCACCGGCGGCCCGACGCTGCGCCATATCGAAAGCCGCTATGGCTCGCCCATGGCGCGGGCGCTCTATTGCTCGGTGGACCTCGACCTTTACGGGCCGCGAGAGGTGCCGAAGCGCTGGGACCTGTCCTATCTGGGCACCTATAGCGACGACCGCCAGCCGACCTTGGAACGGCTGTTGCTGGAACCCGCCCGCCGCCGCCCGGACCTGTCCTTCGTGGTGGCCGGGCCGCAATATCCGGCGGACATCGACTGGCCCGCGAACGTCGAGCGGATCGAGCATTGCCCGCCCGCCGACCACGCCGCCTTCTATTCGGCCAGCCGCTTCACGCTGAACGTGACGCGGGCCGACATGATCCGCGCGGGATACTCGCCATCCGTCCGCCTGTTCGAGGCCGGGGCCTGCGCCACGCCCATCATCTCGGACAAGTGGGACGGGATCGAGACGCTGTTCCAGCCGGGACGGGAAATCGTGCTGGCTGATGGCGCGGCGGATGTTCTGGCGGCGCTGGACCGCGACGCCGGGGCCATGGGCCGGGCGGCGCGGGCGCGGATCGAGGCCGCGCATAGCGCCGATCATCGCGCGGCCGAGTTGGAAGCGCATCTGGCGGAAGCGGCAAACCACAAGGCTGGCATCCGTCCAGTCGAAACAGCAGGGGGATAAGCAGCATGAGGAAACAAACCGACCTGGACCCCGGTCCCCGCGGAACCGTGCAACCCCTGTCCCTGAACGTCGTCGCGGGCGGCGCGGGCTTCATCGGATCGCATCTGTGCCGGGCTTTGCTGGACCGGGGGGAATCGGTCCTCTGCCTCGACAACCTGCAGACCTCGCGCCCGTCGAACCTGCGGGCGCTGGAAGGCCAGCCCCGCTTCCGCTTCCTGCGCCACGACATCACCCAGCCCCTGCCGGCGGAACTGCTGCGCCTGGCCCCGCGCATCACCCGGGTCTGGAACCTGGCCTGCCCGGCCTCGCCGCCGCATTACCAGCGTGACCCGGAACACACGATGCTGACCAATGTCGTGGGCACCAACCACCTGCTGCACCTGGCCGAGGCCGCCAAGGCGCGCTTCCTGCTGACCTCGACCAGCGAGGTTTACGGCGACCCCGAGATCCATCCCCAGGCCGAGGATTACCGGGGCAATGTCAGCTGCACCGGCCCCCGCGCCTGCTATGACGAGGGCAAGCGCGCGGCGGAATCGCTGGCCTTCGATTACGCCCGCGCGGGCCGGGCGCAGGTGCGCGTGGCGCGCATCTTCAACACCTATGGCCCCAACATGGACCCCAATGACGGGCGCGTGGTGTCGAACCTGATCTGCCAGGCGCTGCGCGGGGACGAACTGACCGTCTATGGCGACGGCAGCCAGACGCGCAGCTTCTGCTATGTCTCGGACATGGTGGCGGGTCTGATGGCGCTGATGGCGGCCGATATCGACGGGATGGAGCCCGTGAACCTGGGCAATCCCGCCGAGATGACGGTGAACGAATTGCTGGGCCATGTCGTGACCCTGACCGGCACGCGCGCGCCGGTGGTGCATCGCCCGCTGCCCGTGGACGACCCGCGCCGCAGGCGGCCCGACATCAGCCGCGCACGCGCGCTGCTGGACTGGGCGCCCCAGGTGCCCCTGGCCGAGGGGCTGGAGGCGACCTGCGCCTGGTTCGCGGCGGAACTGGCGGCGGAACCCGCGGCGGCAGGGGCCGCGGGCTAGGATCGCGGCGGCGCGGCGGCCGGCATCATGGCGGACAGCGATCCCTGGACCAATGCCATGCGGCGCGGGGACTTTCCCGCGGCTTGGGCCATTGCCGACGCGGCGCTGAGAGGGCGCGATCCGGCCCTGCGCGACGATCCGCGCCTGCCCTATCACCTGCGCTGGGTCTGGGACGGGCGGCCCTTCGCGGGGCGCGATGTGCTGGTGCGCTGTTACCATGGGTTGGGCGACACGCTGATGTTCTCGCGCTTCCTGCCGCTGCTGGCGCGGCGCGCGGCGCGGGTCACGGTGGAAATGCAGCCCCATCTTGTGCCGCTGTTCCGGGGCTTTCCGGGCATCGACAGGCTGGTGCCCTTCGACGTGGCCCATCCCCTGCCGCCGCAGGATTGCGATATCGAGATCATGGAACTGCCGCTTGCCCTGCGCGCCGGCCCGTCCGACGCCCCGCTTCCCGTGCTGGACATCGTTGCGCCCGCTCCGCTGCCGCCAGGCACGGTGGGGCTGTGCTGGGGCGCGGGCGACTGGGACGCCCGGCGATCCGTGCCCGAGGCCATGTTCGCGCCCTTCTGCACAGGGCCGGCGCTGTCCCTGATGCCGGGGCCGACCGCGCTTCCCGTCCTGAACCCGGCCGGCTGCCCGCTGGACATCATGCAAACGGCCCAGCTTGTGGCCGGATGCGCGCTTGTCGTCACGGTGGATACGATGATCGCCCATCTGGCCGGGATCCTGGGACGGCCGGTCTGGCTGCTGGTCCAGCACGACCCAGACTGGCGCTGGCCCATCCAGGCCGAATGCACCCCATGGTATCCGACGATGCGCGTCTGGCGCCAGTCCGCGCCCGGCGATTGGACCGGCGTGATCGGCAGGGCGGTCGCGGCCCTGGATCGCGCAACCCGGTTTCAGCCTGCAGAAGGTAGATCAGCATGACATCGACGTTCCGTTCCGCGCCGCTTGCCCCCGTGTCCTGGGGAGAGCTTCTGGACAAGATCACCATCCTGGAAATCAAGGCGGCCCGCATCTCTGACCCGGCCGCACGCGCCAATGTGGACCGCGAGCTTGCCCTGCTGCGCGAGGTCGCGGCCCCCGTCCTGCCGCAGCCGGGCCTTGCCGTCCTGATCGACGGCCTGCGCCGCGTGAACCTTGATCTGTGGCAGATCGAGGACGACATTCGCGCCAAGGAAGCCGCCGCCCGCTTCGATGAGGAATTCATCGCGCTGGCGCGCTCGGTCTATCTGAAGAACGACAAAAGGGCCGCGTTGAAGCGCGAGATCAACACCCTGCTGCGATCCGAACTGGTCGAGGAGAAATACCACCCTTGCGGCTGACGGACGTTTCAAGAAGAAGCCGCAGCCCTTGGTGAGGGTCGATCCTGCGGTGCGGCTGGATGATCCGCATGACGAAGGGGTGATCCGCCCCGAAAGCGTCATCCCCGGGATACCCTGACGAATCCGGCGCATCGGCGGTCATCCTGGTCCGGGGGGCAGGTTCATGGCCTTCTATCCGGGGGCGGAACGGCTCTCGTGACCTCCATTCCGCAACCCGGCATGGCGTGGCGCCTCAGCGACCTTCACCCGTATCGGAATCCCCCGATGCAAGCGCTTCTTCCGCTTCATCAAGGCCACCGGCCGTTCCGCCTTCGCCTGCTTCGATGATGCGCCCGTCTGCCCGGCCGCCGTCATCAGGGGCAACCTCGGCAGGAAGTTCGGACAGGCCCTGGTCTTCCCCTCCTTCAAGAAGCGCATCGTCGCCCGGTACGCCAAGCTCGTCCCGAGCTTGCGCCCAATGCTGGGCCTCGCGGCCCTCGGGGCGGCCTTCAGCTTCCCAGATCTGATACGCACGATGGCGAATGTGTTCGTCGTCCTGCATGGTGACCTCCGGGATCATTTGCAGCCGAACCACCGCCGGGGCAAAATGTTCCTGAACGCGAGAGCAGCCGGGTGGGGTCAAGGGCATCGCGCCCAGTCGGAACGAAGACGCGGTTTGGAATGACGGGAAGTCCGCGTCAGTCGTCGCCCCGGACGACGAAATGCCCTTGAGCGACACGGGCACAGAAACAAATGGCGCCGTCAAAGGTTCGGGAACAGGATCCGTTTTTTCGAGGCCATCATGAAACATCGCGTCGTCGTCGTCGGGGCCGGCTTTGCCGGCTTGCAGCTGGTGCAGGACCTGGCGGGGGCCGATTGCGCGATCACGCTGATCGACCAGCGCAACCACCACCTGTTCCAGCCGCTTCTGTATCAGGTCGCGACGACGCTTCTGGCGACGTCCGAGATCGCCTGGCCCATTCGCCGGGTGCTGCGCGGCCGGCCAGAGGTCGTGACCCTGCTGGCCCGCGTGACAGGGGTGGACCGGGACGCGGGGCAGGTGGTGCTGGACAACGGGGACCGGATCCCCTTCGACACCCTGGTGCTGGCGACCGGCGCGCGACACGCCTATTTCGGCCATGACGAATGGGAGGCCGATGCCCCCGGCCTGAAAACCCTGGAAGACGCGACCACCATCCGCCGCCACCTGCTTCTGGCGTTCGAGCGCGCGGAACTGGCCCATGATCCGGCGGAACGCGACGCGAACCTGACCTTTGCCATCATCGGCGGCGGGCCGACGGGGGTAGAGCTTGCCGGGATCGTGGCCGATCTGGCGCATCGCGTCCTGCCGCGGGAATTCCGGCGCATCGACACCCGCACCGCGCGGATCATGCTGATCGAGGCGGGACCGCGCGTCCTGCCGGTCTTTCCGCAGGGGCTGTCCGATTATGCGGCGGCGGCCTTGCAGCGGCGCTGCGTGCAGGTCCTGACCGGGCAGCCGGTGACCGGCATCTCGGCCCGCGACGTCACCATCGGCGAAAGCCCGGTTCCCTGCCGGACGGTCATCTGGGCTGCCGGGGTGCAGGCCTCGCCGGCGGCGGAATGGCTGGGGGCACCGGCCGACCGCGCGGGGCGGGTGATGGTGGATGCGCACCTGACCCTGCCCGGCGATCCCCGGATCCTCGTGCTGGGCGACACCGCCCATGTCGAGGCGGACGGCAAGCCGGTGCCGGGCCTGGCCCCGGCGGCCAAGCAGCAGGGCAGGTATGCGGCGGCCCTGATCAAGGCACGGCTGGCCGGAAAGCCGTTCCCGAAGCCCTTCCGCTATGTCCATCAGGGCAACCTGGCCACCATCGGGCGCAATGCCGCCGTGATCGATCTTGGCCGCATCCGCATGACAGGATGGCTGGCCTGGTGGATCTGGGGCATCGCCCATGTCTATTTCCTGATCGGGGTCAGGTCGCGGCTGGCGGTCGCCATCAGTTGGCTGTGGAGCTTTCTGTCCCGGCAGAATCCAGCCCGCCTCATCACGCAGAAGGACACGGCCCGGCGCAGGTGATCGCCCGCGCCGGGTTTGGGGGACGCGCAGCCAACGGGACGGGACTCTGACCGCCCAGCGATCCCGCCGGCCCGGCTACTGGTTTTCCTGCGGGTTGCCGGGCGTCTTGCCGGTCTTTGCCGGGTTCATGACATCGAACTCCTCGGGGGAATGAGGAACGCCCTCATGGTCGCCCTGACCATGCTGGCGCGGGGGATCGGTGGCAGGATTGGGTTGCTTGGGACGTTCACGGGTCATGATGGTTCCTCCTGAACCACAACCCTGGGCCAGGGCCGGTTGTTCCGCCTGGGCAGCAAGATGGATCGTGGCAGGCCATCGGGCGATCAGATCGCGGGAAGCCTGAACGGAACGACCTCTGGGTCCTCCCTCGACCCGAGCGCCTCGGGCTTTCGCCAGCAGGGCTTGCCGAGCTTGGGCGCGATACCGGGATGATCCCTGGGCCGGGCTTTGCACAGCCGGTGGTCAGGATGACCGGCAGGTTCGGGCGCCGGACCTGAACGGCTTTTGCAAGCTGCAAGCCCGTCATCCGCGGCCATGATCGTGGACGACGTCTTTCGTGATGGCACTTGTTCGCACACTGCCCGGACCGGCCCGGAAAGGCACGCGCGTCATCAGGAAAAGGGCGCAACCATCTGTCAAAGTTGCCTGGACCGGATTATCCCTTTGTCTTGCAAACATGCTGCGGGGGCCGTTCTTGGATCTTGATGAACTTTACCGC
>NZ_NWMQ01000049.1:0-20684 GCF_002901215.1 Paracoccus sp. SY
CACGATCCCCCCAGCCCTCCTTTGCCTCTACCGGGCGGCCGCGCCAGGAACGCATCGTGCCTTCAGAAGGTGCCGCGCGTGCCGCCTCGTGCTCACCGTCAGGGGTCAATGCTGATGGCGCGAGCCCCTGTTCATCCATCACCTGCCCCAGCAACCAGGCGAGGCGACGATGGGGTCTGATCGGGGCGGCTTTGTCATGGGCGCCAGCAACGCTCTGCGAAAACAAGTCCAGAGGGACCGATGCAGGTCTTCCCAATGCCGGTCACGATAAGGGTGCTGCTGAGGTGGAGCTTGCCTCTGACCTTGCAACCATGGAAAATCGCGAGGCTACCTACCCTCGATCGGCTGCCTCAAGGTGGTCACCCCTGTCTGTGTATGTTCGGGACGGCCATGAAGAAGACTGCCAAGGTTCCAGTGGAGAAAGTCGTAAAGGGTTTGCTTGTGAAGCACGCATGCCCTGTGCCGTTCCACGCCGTGCGTACACGGTTTTTGGGCAATATCGCCACCCCCGAGATGTCGGTCTCGCCCTTGCAGATCATCAAGGACCTGTGGGGTGGCGAACTCCCTCCCTTCGACAGCATGGATGAGTTCAACACCCTGCTCGAGGCCCTGGTGCAGGGCTTGTGGAACGAGTTGACCCGGCACCAGAAGCGCAGTCAGCCCTTCCGGCTCACCCGCACACCCCTGGACGCAACCGCTGCCAATCTCGGCCTTTACGCCCGTATTCGCCTCGAGGAGTTGGACGGCTTTCTCGAAGGGCTCTTCAACGGAGAGGAGGCGGTCGATCTGCCCGAGCGTGCGCATGAGGCTGTCGGTCACCTCGAAGAGTTGCGGGCCATGATGGCCGGTATTTGCGACCTTGTGGCACGTGACCCCAAGGCCGATGACCGCACCCAACTCGAGACGACCTTCAAGCATCTGCGCGAGCTGACCCGGATCATGGAAACCGAGATCCACGAGGCCGTGCTGTCCTGCGCCCGGGCCCGGCGCCAGATGCTCGAGAGCGCGCCCTCCGCCCGGTCGACGATCCACTGATGGTCCTGTCCTCCGAGGAACGCCTTCGCGAAAAGCTGCGCAAGATCGAGGCGCTTTATGCCGGTGCTGCGACAGCCGGGGAAAAAACCGCAGCAGGTGCCGCGGCAGAGCGCATTCGGCGCCAGTTCGAGACCATCAGCAGGACGGAACAGGCTGAGGAGTTCAAGTTCTCGATCACCGATCCTTGGTCACGTCAGCTCTTCATCGCCCTGTGCCGGCGCTACGGCATGAAGCCGTTCCGCTATCCGCGCATGCACCGCCAGACCGTCATGGTCCGCGCCCCGGCCAGTTTCGTCCACGTGACGCTATGGCCGGAATTCGAGGAGCTCAGCCGCGCCCTGACGTCCCACCTCGATGACATCACCAAGAAAATCATTCGCGAGGAAGTGCACGAAGCCACCCAGGATGCGGACGAGATCAGCGAGCCGCGTCAGCTGCGCTGAGATGTTTTCGGCCACACTCTGAAGCAGGCCCACGCGGCGACCGGGAGAAGACAGCTCGACGCCCTCACCCGGCGCGTCCCCGGCCATGCAGATGGACGGCTGCAGGTCTCCTGACGGAAGCCGGCGCGAGGCCGGGCGGCTGTAAACCGTGCTCCGGCAAGACATGTCGAACCGGGGGGCGGTCGTGACACCGGCCGCTGCATGACCCCCGTCCCGCAGGCTGAGTTGGACCGATATCGGCGTGGCCGGACGGGGGTGATCCTCCGGCACGTCCAGGCGCACACCTTGCTACACCGTGCCGGTGAAAACAGGAGAACCAGGGTGGCCCGCATCTGTTTTTTCGAATGCGGCGGGTGGTGTGAGAGCAGGCTGCTGCGCATGCATCCAGTCGGCGGCCTGCTGGGCCTTGGCCGCAGCGGTGAACAGGGCGCGGGGGTCGTTCTTCAAGACGCGCAACCACGACGCAAGGTAGGCGGCATGGTCGGGACGCGGATGGTGGGCAATGCCGAGATCGGCAAGCACGAGGCCACTGAGGATCTCCACGCAGCATTCTTCCGCCGCGTAAGCAACTGAGCCGAACCGGCCCGACAGATCGCGGTCAAGCCTGTGCTTTGCCCCGGAGGCGTGACCGTGCTCATGCAGCCAGACACCGTAGAACGACGGGGCGTCCCGAAACGACCCGAAGTCCGGCATGACCACCGTATCCGACGAGGGACGATAAAAGGCGTCCGGCCCTCCGAACACGGTTGTGATCCCCAGGTTGGCGACAAAGGCCTCCGCCTGCGCCAAACGCTCGTTCTCCGACAGCAGGTGTGTCGGAGGGCGCTCGTACCCGTCCACCTGGTCGACATTGAACACGGAAAAGGCGCGGGCGAACATTCGGGTGTGGCCGATGTCATCCTTGTCCGCACTCTCGGCCCCGTCAGACGATGGAAGCTGCTTCCACAAGACGATGGTGGTTGAGCGCTCGCCCTTGCGCACCTGCGCCCCGGCCTCTTGCCACTGCCGATAGGTACCCCAACGGCCATCATTGTACCCGGAGACCATGGCTGCGGCCCACAGCGCCACGGTGTTGATGCCCCGGTAACGCCTGCCAGATGCCACGTTGGTCGGCCGGGCGGCACAGCTTCCGTTGTGAAACCACGGTGCATGCCACTCCCCTGCCCCGTGTTCGATTGCCGCAATGATGGCGGCCGTGACGCGCGCGTAGGTGTCGGCCCGCGAACCGGCAGCATCGCCAACGCGTGCAGAATGCGTCAGCCGGTCGGCACCCTTGTTGTGTCTGGTCATCGCAATATCCTCCGCGACGGGGCGCCGGAGGCCTTTCCTCCGGTCTTCATCCCGTCACGCAGTGACCAGCCAAGCTTTGCCTCTCGAAACCCGAGGGATCCCTTGCGGTTGTCCACGAGCGTCGTAGCAAACGCCACAGTCAAAGCCTGATCTGCAGCCCACCACGCGCAGTGGTTCATTCATGATTGGAGAACAGAAGTCCCTTCAACCACACCCTAACGACGTAAAGGGCGGAAAGCAGACTATGACGGTTGGGCATGGGCTTCGTCACATCCCACAATAGCAGACCTTCGTCCTTACCGTTGAGCATCTTCCGATTTTGCGAAGCATTCCTCGACATCTCTGCAAGGACTATCTGAGATCATACTGCCGCAGGTCATTTGAAAACTGCGCGGCAGAACATTGCAACATCTCCACTGGCAGGTGAGGGAGCAAAGGGCAGGAGCTTGGAACAAGCTGTTTTACTCGTCCCCCTGATTCGCTGGTCACAGGATCGGCAGCCGCGAAGAGCAGAGGTCTGAAGTAGCAGGTCGGTGTTCTCTCATTGGAGGAGATGGGAGAACATCCTGCTCTGCAGCGTCTGCAGTTTGGAAGTTGAATATCTAGTACATTAATAGATATTTCTTTACCTTCTCGGTCATCGCTCAAGATGCGCAGAAGGTCCAATCATGCGGAATATCGAGATATTTTCAGAAACCATGCGCTGTCCAAGTGCGAGCTCGTCAGCCGCTCTGGCGCTCATGGCCTGCTTGGCCGCACCCGCCTGGGCCGAGGGTGAGATCGCCATCGCCGAGCAGCATGGGGTGTCCTACCTGCCCCTCATGGTGATCCGCGACCAGGATCTTCTTGCCAAGCACGGTGCCGCGCAGGGCATCGAGATCGAAGCGAGCTGGAGTCAGCTTGGCGGCGGCGGGGCGGTCAACGACGCACTGCTGTCGGGATCGGTCAACATCGCAACGGCCGGCGTCGGCCCCCTGCTGACGATCTGGGACCGCACCAAGGGTTCGGTCAACGTCAAGGGGATCGTTGCGGGGGCGCAGTTCCCGGCCTTCCTGCTGAGCAACAACCCCAAGGTCCAGACGCTGTCCGACTTCGGCCCCGACGACCGGATCGCGCTGCCAACAGTCGGTGTCTCGGTGCAGGCGCGGACGCTGCAGTATGCCGCGGCGAAGGAGTGGGGGAACGACCAGTTCGACAAGCTGGACAACCTGACCGTCACCCTGCCACATCCTGAGGCGACACAGGCGTTGGTGTCGGGTAATGGCACGGTTAACGCGCATTTTTCCAATTCACCCTTCCAGGAACTCGCGCTCAGGACCGAGGGCGTCCACAAGGTGACAGATTCCTTTGAGGTCTTCGGCGGCCCCACGACCTCGCTGATCGTCTACACCACCGAAGAATGGCGTGCCGAGAACCCCAAGACCTATGCGGCCTTCCTGGGCGCATTCCTTGAGGCCAGCGAATGGATCGCCGCGCATCCCGAGGAAGCTGCGGACACCTTTCTGCGGGTATCGAAGTCGGGCCTCGACCGCGAGTTGATCCTGTCGATCCTGACGGACGAGAAATACAGCTTCGATCCCGTGCCGCGGAACACACTGCCGATGGCCAGCTTCATGCATGACGTAGGCGCCCTGAAGAACCGTCCCGAAAGCTGGAAGGACTACTTCTTCGACGACCTGCATGACCGCGAGGGAAGCTGATCGATGAACATGCATCTCGCCGACTCTCTCGCCGGCGCCGCCCTCGCGACCGCGCCCCCGGTGCTGAAGGCGCAGCACCTGTCGCTGGCCTATGCCGGGCCGAAGGGGCCGATCCTCGCCGTGGACCGTGTCAGCCTGCAGGTCGCCCGGGGCGAGCGGTTGGTGCTGCTGGGCCAGTCCGGCTGCGGCAAGTCCTCGATCCTCAAGGCGCTGGCGGGCTTCCTCAAGCCTGCGGGCGGGCAGAT
This sequence comes from Paracoccus sp. SY, assembly GCF_002901215.1. NCBI lineage: Bacteria > Pseudomonadati > Pseudomonadota > Alphaproteobacteria > Rhodobacterales > Paracoccaceae > Paracoccus > Paracoccus sp. SY. Next base: position 4,714 of record NZ_NWMQ01000049.1, read on the forward strand.
TTCCCTGCATGGCAAGCCCGTGACCGGGCCGGGACCGGACCGCATCGTGGTCTTCCAGGAATTCGACCAGCTGCTGCCCTGGAAGACGGCCCAGCAGAATGTCGAGTTCCCGCTGCGCAAGGCGCGGGGCCTGGGCAAGGCCGAGGCGCGCGAACGGGCCGAGGACGCGCTGGAACGGGTGGGTCTGACCCGCGCGCTGCGGTCGTTTCCGCACCAGCTTTCGGGCGGGATGAAGCAGCGGGTGGCCATCGCCCGGGCCCTGGCGATGAAGCCCGAGGTCCTGCTGATGGACGAGCCCTTCGCCGCGCTCGATGCGCTGACGCGCGAGCGGCTGCAGGCCGACCTGCTGCGTGTGGCCGAAGAGACGCAGGTGACGCTGATCTTCGTCACCCATTCGATCGAGGAAGCGGTGCTGATCGGCACCCGCCTGCATCTGCTCTCCTCGCATCCGGGTCGGACGATCCGCACGATGAGCACCGAGAACGCTGTCGTGGGCGAGCCGTCCTTCGCGCAATTGTCGCAGGAGGTTCACGAGCTGCTGTTCCAGGGCGGAGAGGAAGCCCATGTCTGACCTGAGCCATCTTCACGCGCCCCGCCCCTTGTGGCTGTCGGCACTGGACGCGCCTTGGCTGCGCCGCGCGGCTGTCCTGATCCTGCTGGCCGCGATCTGGGAACTCGCCGCGGTCATCCAGAACAACCCGATCATGCTGCCGCGCTTCAGCGCCGTGGTGGTCACGCTGTGGCAATCGATCCTGAACGACGGGCTGCTGGGCTCGGCCCGGGTGTCGATCGAGGTCCTTCTGAAGGGCTATGTGATCGCCGTGGCACTTGCGCTGCTGCTGGTAGGCCTTGCCGCCGCCAACAGCTTCGCCCGCGAGGCGCTGCAGACCCTGACCGCGATGCTGAACCCCCTGCCGGCCATCGCCCTTCTGCCGCTTGCGATGCTGTGGTTCGGACTGAACGAGGCGAGCCTCATCTTCGTGCTGTGCCACGCTGTCGTCTGGCCGCTGGCCCTCGCCGCGCTGTCGGGCTTTGAATCCGTGCCCGAGACGCAGCGCCTGGTCGGCCGCAACTACGGCCTGCGCGGACCGGCGTTCGTGCTGCAGATCCTGATCCCGGCGGCGCTGCCCTCGCTCATATCTGGCCTCAAGATCGGCTGGGCCTTCGCCTGGCGCACCCTGATCGCGTCCGAGCTGGTCTTCGGCGTCACCTCGGGCTCGGGCGGACTTGGCTGGTTCATCTATCGCAGCCGCAATGACCTTTACACCGACAAGGTCTTCGCCGGGCTGGCCGTCGTCATCCTGATCGGCCTGGTCGTCGAGATCGTCTTGTTCCGCAGCATCGAGAAGCACACCGTCCGCCGCTGGGGGATGCAGAAATGAACGGAGCCGTCACCATGTCCACCCCTCCTCGCCAGATGCACCTGGGCGCCTTTCTTTATCCCACCGGCCACCATGTCGCCGCCTGGCGCCACCCGCAGGCCGCGGCCGATGCGGGCATCAACCTTGGCCATTACCAGCACCTTGCGCGGGTGGCTGAGCGCGGGTTGTTCGACTTGATCTTCCTGGCCGACGGCGTCGGCGTCCGGGGCGACAATGTCGAAGCGCTGTCGCGCACCGCAATCCGCTACACCGGTCAGTTCGAGCCGATCACCCTTCTGTCCTCTCTGTCGGCGGTGACCAGCCGCATCGGGCTGGTGTCCACGATCTCGACCACCTACACGCCGCCCTACAACATCGCCAGGCAAATGGCCTCGCTGGATTGGATCTCGGGCGGACGCGCGGGCTGGAACCTCGTGACCTCGGCCGACGACTTCGAGGCGCAAAACTTCGGCCTGGACGAGCAGCTGGCCCATGCCGAACGCTATGCCCGCGCACAGGAGGCGGTTGATGTCATCTCACGTCTGTGGGACAGTTGGGACGACGACGCTTTCCTGCGCGACAAGGACAGCGGACAGTATTTCCGCCCCGAGGCCTTCCAGCCGATCAACCACAAGGGCCGGTTCTTCAAGGTGCGCGGGCCATTGAACGTGCCCCGCCCACCGCAGGGCCGCCCGGTGATCTTCCAGGCAGGTGCGTCGGAACCCGGCAAGCAGCTGGCCGCCCGCACGGCGGACGCGGTCTTCACCGCCGCCCAGACAGTGCCCGAGGGGCAGGAATATTATTCCGACCTCAAGCGCCGCCTGCCGGATTACGGCCGCCCCTCCGAGGACATCATCGTCATGCCCGGCGTCTTCCCGGTGGTCGGCTCCACCCGCGCCGAGGCCGAGGACAAGTTTGCGCAGTTGCAGGACCTGATCCATCCCGAAGTCGCGATCTCGCACCTGTCGCCGCTGCTGGGGATCGACCTCAAGAACCACGACCCGAACGGGCCGGTGCCGGACGTTCCGGTGTCGAACGGCCATGTCGCGCGGCAGGCGCTGCTGATGGCGCGTGCACGGCGGGACAACCTGTCGATCCTGGAACTGGCGCTGTCAATGGCGGGCGCTCGAGGCCACTGGCAGGTGGTCGGCACGCCCTCCGAGATCGTCGATGCCCTGCAGGAGCGGTTCGAGGCAGGCGCCGCCGACGGCTTCAACATCATGTCGCCGGTCCTGCCCACGGGGCTCGAGGAGTTCGTGGACACGGTCGTCCCCGAGCTTCAGCGCCGTGGCCTTTACCGCACCGAATACACGGGCAGCACGCTGCGCGACCATCTCGGCCTCGCCCGTCCTGCCGCGCACGAGGGCTTCAGCTATGCCGAACCCGAGGCACCGCAGGGCGCGCGCAGCGCCCATGCGTAGTCAGAACCTCCATCAGCACGAAGGTAAGAACGTGGACTCCCAGCCTGACGACACCGGCATTCCCGAAGCGATGGAGGCCCCGGAACGGCGGCGCTTCCTGAAGACTGCCGCACTGGGCCTGGCAGGCGCAAGCCTCGCGCCGGCCGTCTGGGCGCAAGGCAGCCCGGATGCACCGCCGCCGATCCCCGATTGGATGAAGATCCCCGGGGCCGACACGGCGGCAAACCCCTATGGTCTGCCCTCGCTGCACGAAGGCCATGTCGTCCGCAAGCTGAGCGTGGCGAAGCAAGCGCAATCGGCCTCGTCGCGCACCCCGCTGGAAAAGCTCGACGGCATCCTGACACCGAACGGGCTGTTCTATGAACGCCACCACGCCGGGGTGCCCGACATCGACCCCGCTCAGCACCGACTGATGGTCCATGGGCTGGTTGAGCGGCCCCTGGTCTTCAGCATGGCCGACCTAAGGCGCTTTCCCTCGGTCAACCGCATCCATGTGCTGGAATGTTCGGGCAACCAGAACTTTTCCTACAAGGACAAGGTGACGGCGGGCGACATCATGGGGCTGGTCAGCTGCGCCGAATGGACCGGCGTGCCCCTGCGCACGGTGCTGGAGGAAGCCGGCATCAAGCCCGGGGCGAAATGGGTCGTCGCGGAAGGGGCGGATGCCGCCGCCATGACCCGCTCGATCCCGTTGGAGAAATGCCTCGACGACGTGCTGCTGGTCTACAGCCAGAATGGCGAGCGGCTGCGCCCCGAGCAGGGCTATCCCCTGCGCATCCTCGTGCCCGGCTACGAGGGCAACATGAGCGTGAAGTGGCTGCGCAGCCTGCAACTTCGCGAAGAGCCAATCTATTCGCGCGAGGAAACCTCGAAATACACCGACCTGATGCCGGACGGGACCGCGCGCGAGTTCACCTTCGTGATGGAAGCGAAGTCGATCATCACCTACCCCTCAGGCGGCCAGAAGCTGGACGGCCCGGGCTTCCACGAGATCAGCGGCCTCGCCTGGAGCGGGTCGGGCAAGATCGAGCGCGTCGAGGTCTCCACCGACAGCGGTCAGACCTGGACGGATGCTCGGCTGCAAGGGCCGGTGCTGCCCATCTGCATGACGCGCTTCCGCCATGCCTGGCAATGGGACGGCACGCCCACCACCATCCTCAGCCGCGCCATCGACGAGACAGGCTATGTCCAGCCCGATCTGCAGACGATCCTGGATGCGCGGGGCCGGAACTCCACCTACCACAACCACGCGATCCAGCCTTGGATCATCAACGAGAACGGCAAGGTGTCCAATGCGCTGGCATGAGCTTCTGGTGATCGGCGCCACGCTGCTGGCTGGGCCGGCCTGGTCCGAGCCCTTCGGCCTCGGGACGCCCGCCACGCCCGAGCAGGTCGAGGCTTGGGACATCTCGATCGGCCGCAACGGCGAGAACCTGCCCGAGGGTGACGGCACCGTGGCCGAGGGCAAGGTGGTCTATGAGGAACGATGCGCCGCCTACCACGGCGAGGCGGGCGAAGGTGGGATCGGCGATCGACTTGTCGGCGGCCAAGGGACACTGGCCACGGACAAGCCGGTCAAGACTGTCGGCAGCTACTGGCCTTATGCGCCGACGCTGTTCGACTACATCAACCGCGCGATGCCTATGGACGCCCCGCAGAGCCTGACCGTCGACGAGGTCTATGCCGTTTCGGCCTATCTGTTGTTCCTTAACGGCATTGTCCCCGAGGATGCGCGGATGGACGCCCCAGCCCTCTCGGCTGTGGTCATGCCGAACCGCGACAATTTCGTGCCGGACCCACGCCCGGATATATGACGGACCAGAGATGATGCTGCGTGTCTTGACCGGAAAGCAGGTGCTCACGCCGTAGCTGGCCGAGCGGCATCGGTAATCTTTCTTTTGATGGACTATGCAGATGCATCCGGAGATCAGCTGTCAAGCGAAGAGGCCTTGCAGGTGGCCCCTGCTCGGCAGATGGACAGCCGCCTGGACCACAGGTTCAGGCGGCTGGTATTTTAGAGGGCGTCGCGCTGCAGGGGCACTGTGGGACCTATCAGGCAGCCTTGCGGCGACGTCGCAGGACGCCCATGCCGCCAATGCCGGCCATCAGCATCCATCCTGCTGCAGGAAGCGGAACCGGGGCGACGTCAACGCCGGGGAATCTATCAGCTTCAGTGGCCACAATCCCGCCGTCGACCAGGGCGAAGGTATCGAACACGGAAGTGCCGTCGGCATTGCGTGTGAAGGTCACGTCAAAGGTGAAGGTCCGATCGACTGAGCGATCATACTCCCCTACGGCAGAGTCACCAACGCAAGTGCCGATGTCTGCACCGGTGCAAACGGTCGATACGTCGATCAACGGATCGCCCCCGCCCAGATCGCCGACCGTCACGGCACCGTATTCTCCAAATCCCTCGATGATACCCGCTGTCACGTCATCAACGATTGAATCGGGAGTGGCAGAGCTTGAAAAGGTGATCGCTCCAAGTTCGGTCATATCGGTCGTGAAAAAACCGCCGCCGAAATCAAGCGACACCAGCTTGATGCCTTCGGCTGCAAGCGCTGCAATCACATCAGCGTCGGGCGAGCCCTTGGAAGAAGCGTCTGAGAAGGCGAAGATGAAGCGGTTGGAACCCGGCCGCCAGGAGGCATTTTCGGCCACCAACTCAATGGCGGTATTCGCCGACTCGGGGAAATCGCCGCCACCGTCCGGAACGTTCAGCGTGACATTGTTGATCGCGTTGATCACGTTGCCCGTATCGGTTGTTACATCCTGATTGATGACGCTGCCCGGGGGCGCAATGACGGACGGCAATGCGGCAGCCTCGGAAAAGACTCCAACGCCGCCCGCAACACCAGCACCGAAATCGGCCGCAATGGTCGAGAAGATGTCGCCTGCAGCCGCTTTGGCTGCGTTGATGACACCGCCCATGGATCCTGAAGTATCGATGAGGAAGTAGGCGTCGATCAGTGCATCTGTTGGCCCACCGGCCGAGATCGTCACTGTCTTCGTGATGGTCACGCTTTCTCCCACGGCCAGATTGGCCGTGAAGCTGTCTGGCGAGATGCTGTCAGCAAGCGCGCCTCCTGCAAAAAACCCAAGCGCCGCAACGCTCAAGAAGCCAAGTTTTAGAGACATTGGTATTCTCCTGAAACGCATGTGTTATTCAATCACAGGTAAGACCTGTTCCTGTCTCGCGTTTCCAAGAGAACAAATCGCAAATGAGCGTATTTATCGAAGCCAAAAGGCATATCGATTTCTGAGAACAAAAACGCACACTGGATAAGCACGGAATCGCGATCACCAAGAGATTACCACGGAATAAACATTTGTCAAAAATTTGATTATCCGAAGGTTTATGATTGCAGAAGACTGTTCATGCACAACCCCATGGGGAACATGGTTGTTTTATAAACCCTCCAGCTCTAGTGAGATATTGACAGGGAGAAGCGCGGGCTCCTAGAGTTAGGCACTTTAAAAGGAGTGGCTTATAATGCGTCGTCGCTTCTGGCTATATGGATCTGCCATTCTTCTTTGGGGAATGGCCTCTATTTCACCCGCTTTTTCCCGAACGGTTGACCTGGAGGATCTTGCGACGCCTCAACTAAACACTGCAGCCGACGGGCTGGTGCTGCCCAATGCCAGCTCCGCCCTGGGAGAGGCAGGAAAGCGAGACTTCCGCAAGGCACTAGCCTCCTTCATGGCAAACGACTTTGCCGTCGCTGAGCGGATAGCGCGGGGCCTGACGCAGTCGGCTGCAGAGGCTCCTGAGGGCTGGTATCTGCTGGGCATGGCGCTTGCCAACCTCGATAGACGAGAAGAAGCGGTCGAGGCGATGGATCAGGCTGCCCGGCTCTACAATTCCAATGCAGCCCCTCTTGTCATCAAGGGTGACCTGCTGCTTTCGCTTGGCCGGCGTGATGAAGCAGGCGCCGCTTGGCAGAACGCTATCGAGGTTGATCCGACAAATTGGTCCGCCCATGAGCGAATGGCAGCCCTGCTGGAAAGCCGGGGCGACCGGGAAGGCGCGATCCGACATTACGAACAAGCCGTCGCCGAAACCAAGACGGAGCATCTTTATCCCCGCTTGCAGGCGGCACGCTTGTATCTCATGGCCGGCGATCCGGCGCGAACGGAGGCGCTCCTGGAAGGTCTTGCCCAACCTGAAGATGCGCCCTCGTTGGTGCTTGACTACCTTGCCCGTGCAAAGGTCGGCCTCGACAAGCTGGAAGAAGGCAAGGCACTTTTTGATCGACTGATAAGGCGATCCGAGAGTGTTCGGCCCTTCCTGGCTCGCGCCCGACTTGCGGTGGCCGAACAGGATCTCGTGGAAGCAGAGACAATCCTCTCAAAGGCCAGGACGCGCTTTCCCGTTGATGCGGCACTTTTGCTGGAACAGGGTCGGGTGCTCGGGGCGACAGGACAATACGACAAGGCGCTTGATACCTTTTCTGAAGGCCTTGCGGTCGCACCGCAGAACTCTGCGCTTCTGCGCGCAGCCAGTCTCGCGGCGGCACGACTTGGCCAGGACGAGACAGCTTTGGATTATGCCCGCGCAGTGGTTGGCCTGCCTGACGCCACATCAGACGATCAGGTTCGTCTGGCCTCGCTTCTGGAGCGGACAAATGCTCGCCTCGAAGCGATTACTCTCTATCGCAATGCTCTGGCGGCTGACCCACAGAACTGGCTTGCCCTGAACAATCTGGCCAACCTGCTGACTGAAAGCGCGCCTGATGAAGCAATATTGTTGGCCGAACGCGCTGTCAGACTGGCGCCAGACATGCCGGAGTTGCACGATACGCTGGGCATGGCGCAGCTGGAAGCGGGAGAGCTTGACTTGGCCGAGCAAACATTTGAGGCAATGAGAGCCGAGCAGCCATCCGCCGCCTTGCCGGCCTATCGGCTTGGCCTGGTACGGCTGGAACAAGGTTTTTCCGAGGAAGCGCGGTCTCTGCTGCAAGAGGCACTCATTCTCGAGCCCGGCTTCGCCTATGCCGAGGAGGCACGGCAACACCTGAAATAGAGTAAGAAGGGCTGGAAAATCCCGCCTCGTGGATCTTGGCATCCCTCCCCTGCACTGCGTTTTCTGCAATGAACATGAACGGCCGGTTTGGGGATACTGCAAGGAAGCGCTGTCCGCGACTGGACCGTCCGCAAAGGGCCGTCTGCGCCGAGCTCTCAGTGATGGTGCGGGTCGGTCCGCGCCGCGATGTGGCTCGACGCGAGGAGCCGTTCTTAACAACGGCTGATTGCCGAAAATTCGTGTCTATCCGCTGTTGTTAGTGGCCGATTTCCGGAAAAGTAGGCCTCACACGCATCCCGGACCCGATCGATGGACGTGTCATCGACATCCAGATGCGTCACCCACCGCAGGCTGCCATAGCGGCCACCAACGGCGATGCCACGATCGGCCAGAAAGCGCCATTGTGCAGCCCGACTATTTTGCAAACCGCAAACTGGTCGAGTTCTTCGAGGGCGAGATCGTGCCCGTCCAGATCGCCTATCAGGGCGCGGCTGACCACGAGGCAGGACTGAACCTCGACCAACTGGAAGCGGCGTTCAGGTATGGGGCGAAGCTGTTCCTGTTCTCGAACCCGAACAATCCGGCGGGCGTTGTTTATTCCAACACCGAGATCGACCGCATCGGCACGCTTGCCGCGCGTTACGGTGCCGCGGTGATCGTGGACCAACTCTATTCCCGGCTGCTCTTTGAAGGTGCAACCTATACGCAACTGCGAGCGCATCCGGCGGCCGAAAATGTCGTCACGATCATGGGGCCGTCCAAGACGGAGTCACTCAGCAGCTATCGGCTGGGCGTGGCATTCGGTCCGGCCGACATCATCGAGCGGATGGAAAAGCTGCAGGCGATCGTCTCGCTGCGGGCGCCGGGCTATAGCCAGGCGGTGCTGCGGACATGGTTCAACGAGCCCGAGGGCTGGATGGCCGAGCGTATCCGCCGGCATCAGGCGATCCGCAACGATCTGGTCACGCTGTTCCGGCAAATCTCCGGCTGTGCTGTCCGGGTGCCTCAGGCGGGCAGCTACCTGTTCCCGTCCCTGCCGGCTTTGGCCATCAAACCCGCGGACTTCGTGAAGGCACTGCGGCTGCAGGCGGACGTGATCGTCACCCCCGGCACAGAGTTCAGTCCCCATGCTCAGGGATCGATCCGGCTGAACTTCTCGCAGGACCATGCGGCGGCAGTTGCGGCGGTCGAGCGCCTGGCCACGCTTGTGGAACGGTATCGGCCATCATCACCGCCCCTGCTCACGGCGCCCCGGTCCCACAGGGAAACTATGTGCCCGCACGGCGCAGTGGCAAGCTGATCATAACTGCCGGGATGACGCCACGGATCGATGGCAGGCTGGTGTCCTTCGGGCCCGTCCGGAGCGATGCAGTGGTCGAAGACCATCGCGAGGCTATTGTTCTGGCCTGCAGCAATGCCCTGACTGCGGCACAGAGCCTGTTGCAGCCAGGCGAGGAACTGGACGCCATTCTTGCAATGACGGTCTATATCGCTGCAGAGCCGGNACTCGCAGACCTTGCCTCGGCGTTCTTGCTCCAGGAGTTTGGCCAAGTGGGGGTTTGCAGCCGCGCGGCAGTGGGTNGCTCGCCGACCTCGCCTCGGCCTTCTTGCTCCAGGAACTTGGCCAAGTGGGAGTTTGCAGCCGCGCGGCAGTGGGTNTGTCGCGTCCCTGCCGGGCGGCGCACCTGTCGAAATCCAGCTCATGGCGGCAGTCAGGTGAGCATGGCTCCTCTTCCGCCTAACATGAGATGATCGAAGCCAACAGAGTGGCTTACGATCCTGTGCCTTTCTTCCGAATCACTAGCCCTCAGCCTTTAGGCAGAGGATAATCATCCGCGTTCAGCACCCATCCCGGCTTCAGGGAAAAGTCCATCCGGGGCGGGCAGAAGATGTCCACCAGATTGTTGTCGCCGGCATCCGTGGCGCGGGTCGTGTGGACAACGGGGGGCGGGATCACCAGCGAAGAGGGCGAACCCACCTCGACGTGCTGGTCGTCGCGCCAGTCGGCCATGTCGACGGTCCAGGGCCAGCGGAGGTGATGGACGAAGCTGCCCTTGAGCGCCAACGAGCACTGTTCGAAGTCATCGTGGTGATGCGGCGACATCTTCGTGGTGTCGCGCGGCCCCTTCTGGGGTTCGAAGATGTTCACCATGAAGGTCGTGCAGCGGAAGATGCGCCCGAAGCGGCCCGCTTCGGCTGGCACGTCCAGTGAATAATGCCGGATCCGGAAGCCGTCCTTCGGTGCAGGCCAGGCTTCGAAGGCAGGAATGTGAGACCGGACTGCGTCATAGGCCCGCGCATTCGACGCGGCCTCGGCGAGATCGGCGGAGCGGGTCGTGAACAGGCGCACCAGCACACCACCTCGGGGCAGCGTCACGCGACTGTCACCGGGCGGCACAAAGGCGATCGAGTAGCCGGGCACTTCGACGCGTTCGTTGCCCGTTTCGATCACTGCGCCCTGAGCCGCGTCGGGAAGGTAGACCACATATTCATCCGGCTGGGCTTCACGCGCGAAGACCGCGTCCGGCTCGGCCTCTGAATAGGCGAGCACGAAGTTGTTGCCGCGATGGTACCAGCTTTTCCATCCCCTGCCTTCGGCTTGCGGTTCCGTGCCGTAGAACAGCGCGAGTTGTTCTTTAGCAATCAAGCCGGTCGCAGGCGGCTTGGTGCTGGCGGCGAACAGGTCTGCGCGCGGATCCTTGTCCTTGTACATCATGTATTCCTTTCAGGGATACGGCGGCCTTAGGCCTGCCGCGTTGTCATCAGGCGGCGCGCGCCTTTCATCAGCAGACTCTGATCCGAGCCGCAGACAAAGACAGTGACGCCACGGTCCTGCCAAACCGGGATTTGGGCTTCATCGCCAACGAACAGGCCAGTCGCAATGCCGGCACGGCGCGCAGCCTCGATCACGCGCAGGATGGCCGTATCGAGTTCGGCTGAGGGAAATCCCACGCGCAAGGACTGCGACAGATCCGCGGGGCCGACGAATAGCACATCGGCGTCCGCGCAGGCGGCGATCTCGTCCAGCCGGTCAAGGGCGGGCGCATCCTCGATCTGCAGCATCACCACGCTCTCGTCGTCGCATTTGCGGCGATAGTCGAGGAGCCCGATGGTGCCGTAGTTTCCGGCCCGGGGCGAGGGAGAGATGCCGCGGCTGCCGCGCGCGAACTTGACCGCATCGCAGACCGCCTCGGCCATGGCACGGTCAACCACATGCGGGACCATGACACCTGCACAGCCCAGATCCAGCAGCGGTGCGATCCAGTCCGGCTGGGTACCCCAGCGACGCGACAGCAGCGGCATGCCACTGGCTCGCGCCGCCAGTGCCAGCATGTCCATCTCGGCCAGTCCGATCGGCGCATGCTCCTGGTCGGCGACAGCGAAGTCCAACCCGGCGAGCCCAAGGATTTCGACGATATGGGGGGCAGGCGTCTTGACGAAGGTGCCGACAACGGTTTCGCCAGCGTGGATCCGTGCGCGTAGATTACTCCTGGTCATGCCGCGAGCCCGACCAGTTCGGCACCAACCGTCGTGGTCATCTGGCGGACCTCGTCATCGGTATAGCCGCAGTCCAGCAGCAGCCCGATCATCATTCGCATCCCCTCGGCGGGGTTCGGGTTGTTCTTCTGGCCCAAGTCGGTGCCGAAGAAGGTATTTTCTACGCCGGCCGCGTCGATCACGGATTTCAGGTGATCGGTGTCGAACATCTTGAAGGTGGATTCGATAAACATGCAGGCGGAATGTTCCATTTTCACGCCCATGCTGACCAGATGCGCGATCTCCTGGAACGAGCAGTCGTTCACATAGGTCGGATGGTTCAGGAACAGCCGTTTCACGCCGCGTGCTTTTGCTTCCTCATAGAAGGGCAGCAGTTCGCTTGCATGGTGATGTCCGCCCGAGACGACGGCATCGGCTTCGGCGATCAGGTCGAGGATGTGCTTGACCTCATCACGCACAGTGCCGTTCTCGTCGGTCAGGGTCAGCGGGACGGGCGCCACGGTCTTGGCGGAGTTCTGAGGGAACTTGAAGCCGGGCTTTTCTGCCTCGTGATCCATGTGGTTCTTGGCATGCGCAGTTGCCATCCAGACGACGCGCGCGCCCTGCTTCAGTGCGTAGTCGACAGCGGCGGGGTTCAGCCCGCCTAGCGGATTGTTCAGCACGATGGATCCAATGGCCTGCGTCTTGAAGCCGCAGTTCTCGTTGATCAGGCGGGTCACGGGCATCGTCGGGTAGTAATGATCCTTGAGCAGGATCGCGGCCATGCCCTGCTCGTCGGCCTCTCGCACGGCAGCGATATGGTCCAGCTTGCGCGGATGCAGCGACGGGCCCGAATGGATGTGCAGGTCCACCGCACCTTTCATCAGTGCGTCGATGCGGTCGGTCATGTCGGTCATGTCTCTCTCCCTTGATCAGTTGGCCGCGCGCGCCGCGCGGGGAATGTGGTTGCGCCAGACGTCTTCCAGCACGGGCATATCGGAAAACCGGTGGCGGGCGTCCGCAGCACGGCCGATCAGAGTTGCAGCGGTGACATTCTTCGTCTTGCAATAAGCGGCGAGAGTCTCGACCGCTTCGGTCAGAACATCAAAGCCGCGCATCATCACGGCCGACGAGAGCCCTGCGGCGGATGCGCCCGCCAGCATCATGCGAACGACATCCTCGCCGCTGGTCGCACCGTTGATGCCAATCAGCGGCCGGTCCGGTCCCAAGGCCGCGCGTGTTTCCGCCAGCCAGTGGCAGGTGAGCGGCAGGTTCCAGAAACCGCCGATGCCGCAGCTGGTACCCAGATAAGGCGCCATCGTGTCGAGGTCTGGTACAAGGCCGAGCGCCCGTCCGGCGATCACCACCGTCGTTGCTCCGGCCGCGGTCGCGGCGGTTGCCAAAGCAGTGACGCGCTCGCTCTGGCCCGACAGCTTGACCCACAGGGGGATCGTGATGGCCGCAGCCACTGCTTGAACAATTTGGCCGACACGCTTCGGGTCGAGCTCGGTCGATACCGCCCCGCGTGCTGCCTGGCTGGCGTAAGGAGTGCCGATGTTGAGTTCCAGCACCTGCAGCCCCGCCTGCTCAACCTGACGGGCAGAGGCGACTGCCGCATCCAGGTCCGCCAGCACAAGCGACGGGATCAACAGGCAGTCCGCAGCGCGGGCCAGTTGGTCGTGCCGTATGGCCTGATCGAGCCAGGCCTCGAAGCCCAGCGGGTGCAGCCCGGACCTGGTCAGAACCGTGGTGGCAGCAGGCGCATCCGGCCCCCAGGCAACCGGACGCCAGTCCGGGCCCAAGGCCGCATATTCCGCCTGCAGCAGTTGACGCTTCGCGGCCTCGGACTCATTGGTGGACTTCATGACCACCGCGCCCGCGCCGGATGCGATAGCAGCAGCCAGCCCGACATCCTCGATCAGGTGTTCGCCCGGAGCGGCGATCACGGGGTTCTTCAGGCGAAGCCCGCCAATTCGGACCGAAAGGACATCGCGCATCACCGTGCCCCCAGGAGCTCTGGCAAGAACAGCGAGATTTGCGGGAAGAGTGTGATCAGCGCCAGCACAATCAACGCGACCCCGATCATTGGCAATGCCGCGATCGCGACCTTTTCCATCGGCCGCCCGGTAACACCAGAGATAACGAACAGGCACAGACCCACCGGTGGTGTGACAAAGCCCACTAGCACGTTGAAGACGACCATGACGCCCAGATGCACAGGGTCCATTCCCAGCATGTTGCCGATCGCCATCAGCGCCGGAACCGTCAGGATCAGCACGCCAATCGTGTCCAGGAACATGCCCAGAAAGAGCAGGATGATGTTGACCATTAGCAGGATGACATAGGGGTTGTCGGAAATGCCGGTCAGCAGCGCTACAGCCTGCTGGGGGAGCTGCTCGATGGCGAAGATGAAGCCTGCGACATTGGCGATGGCGACCAGGAAGTAGATCGCCGAGGTGATGATCGCTGTCGAGATGAAGGCTTCTTTCAGGAAGGTCCAAGTCATGGCGCGATAGACGAAGGTGGCAACCAGCAGCGCATAGATGGCGGCAATGGCGGCAGCTTCGGTGGCCGTGAAGATGCCGCCGCGAATGCCCACGACGATGATGATCGGCAGCAGGAGGACCGGGATGGCCTTCCAGAAGCCATGGACGATCTCTCCCATCGATTGTGCAGGGGCCGTGGGATAGTTGCGGCGACGGGCGACCACGATCGCATAGACGGATAGCAGGGTCGCCAGAAGAATGCCCGGCGCCAGCCCTGCGATCAGCAGTTGCGCGATCGAGGTGCCTGACAGGGCACCATAGATGATCATCGCGATTGAAGGCGGCACCAGCGGTGCCATCAAGGACGACACCGCGATCAGGGCAGCGGAATAGTCGACGTCATAGCCCTGCCGCTTCATATCCGGCACCATGACCGTCCCAATGGCAGCGGCATCGGCCGCCGCCGAGCCGCTGACACCGCCGAACAGAAAACAGCCCCAAACGGCTGTCAGCGACAGACCCCCGCGAAAGCGTCCGACGATGGAGTTGGCAAAGCCGATCAGGCGGCGCGTCAACCCACCCACGTCCATGATGCTGCCCGCCAAGACGAACAGCGGGATCGCCAGCAGCACGAACATGTCCATGCCCGCCAGCATCCGCTGTGGCATGACCAGCAGGAAGTTGGTCTGGCCAGTCATCACGAAATAGGCCAGGGCGCTGAAGCCCAGCACAAAGGCGATCGGCATGCCGATCAGCATGGTGAAAGCGAAAGCGGTTCCCAGCCAGATCACAGCGCTTCCTCCGCACCCATCATGTGCTCCTCTCGGACAGGCGACCGCGCCACCCCGAGAAGTTCGTTCAGCGCTACATGGATCGCCAGAAGCAACGCCCCAACCACGATCGAGATGTGGATCCAGAACATTGAGAGCCCCAGTGCGACAGCGGTCTGGCGACGGGTGCCCCAGCTGAACGTGACGCCATACCAGATAATGACGCCCAGAAAGATCAGAATAAGAATGGCCGACAGCACATCTGCTGCCCGGCGCATTCCTTCCGGCAGCTTTTCGACCACCATCCGCATTCCCAGGAACTGGCCCCGGGTATAGCTGATGCCGGCGCCAACCGCGACAATCCACAGCATCAGATAGCGCATGAATTCCTCGGACCAGAACAGCGAACTGTGCAGGACATAGCGGGCAAAGACCTGCAGGACGCCGACGATCAGGATGGCTGCGATCCCGGCAAAGCAGAAGGTTTCAACGGCAGCCACATAGGCCCGCCAGAACTTGGACATGGTCGTCCCTCTTGCATCGGATGGTGAAGGCAGCGCGGCTTGAAACCGCGCTCCAGACGGATCACTGCGCCGCGGGCGTGAGGGTCTTCGCCTTGGCGCTGAAATCGGCGATCAAGGGATCAACGGCCTCGTACTGTTCGACGACCGGCTTGAAGGCGGCGGCGAGTTCGGCCTTGAACGCGTCCGATGGCGTCACCACTGGAATCCCCAGTTCGTCCAGGTGTTTGAGAACCGTTGCGTCCAGTTCCTTAACGGCCATCACCTGCGGCTCGACGATCTCGTCGGCGGCTTGGCGCATGGCAGCCTGCTGCTCGGGCGTCAGGCTGTCGAATTTGTTCTTGTTCACCAGCAGGAACCCGGGCCAAAAGTAGTGGCTGGTCAGCGTCACCCCTTTGCCGATTTCGTAGTATTTCTCGCTCTCGATTGAGGTCAGGTTGATCTCGACCGCATCCAGCGTGCCGGTTTCAAGTGCGNTTCGATCGAAGTCAGGTTGATCTCGACCGCGTCCAGCGTGCCGGTTTCAAGTGCGGAATAAACCTCGCCATACGCCATCGGCGTGGGGTTCACGCCAACCGCCGACCAGGCGTCCAGGAACATCCGGTTCGGCGCGACGCGGGTTTTCAAACCCTTCATGTCGGCAAGGCTTTCAACCGGCTCGCCCACCGTCATGAAGTGGCGCACGCCGCCGTCATAGACGCCTAGGGCTACCATGCCGTGGTTTTCCAGACGGTCCATGATCGCGCGGGCCTCGGCCGACTTCGCCATGGTGACGAAACCTTCATAGTCCGGGATAGCGCCAGGCAGCTGGAAGGCATCGATAGCTGGCTCAAGGGTGGCATAGGCCGAGGTCGAGTTCACGGTCATGTCCACGGTCCCGAACTGCACCCCTTCGGCCAGTTCCTTCACATC